>CBFGNI010000142.1:0-7233 GCA_965650105.1 uncultured bacterium
AAAAAACGCTACCGTGTAGATCATTTGCTGGAAGCATATGCCGAAACATTACCTAAAGAAGAAGGTGATATTTTACTTGCCAAAATGGATGCCTTGCTAAGTGCAGATGATTATGCAGGATTGAAAACACTGATAGAAGATAACAAGATAAAATGCAACGTTAGCGGTACCGCTAACTGGACCGATGTGCGCCAGTTCAACCTGATGTTTTCTACTGAAATGGGCTCTGTAGCTGAAGATGCAAGCGTTATATACCTGCGCCCGGAAACTGCGCAAGGTATATTCGTCAACTTCCTGAACGTACAGAAGACCGGCCGTATGAAGATACCTTTTGGTATCGCCCAAACAGGCAAGGCCTTCCGTAATGAGATAGTTGCCCGCCAGTTCATCTTCCGTATGCGCGAGTTTGAGCAAATGGAAATGCAATTCTTTGTACGCCCCGGCACACAGAAAGAATGGTACGAGAAATGGAAAGAAACCCGTATGAAATGGCACCTGAGCCTGGGCATACCACAAGAACGTTACCGTTTTCACGACCATGTAAAGCTGGCACACTATGCCGATGCTGCCTGCGATATAGAATATGATTTCCCATTCGGTTTTAAAGAAGTAGAAGGCATACACAGCCGTACCGATTTCGACCTGAAGAACCACCAGCAATATAGTGGCAAGAAGCTTACTTACTTCGATACAGAACTGAACCAACACTACATACCGTATGTGGTTGAAACATCGATAGGCCTCGACCGTACAGTAATGATGGTAATGAGCGAAGCTTACAGAGAAGAAGACCTGAGTACCGAAGAAAAGAAAGATAGTCGCGTAGTATTGAAGTTCCTGCCAATGCTTGCACCAATTAAACTGGCAATACTGCCTTTACTGAAGAAGGATGGCCTTCCTGAAATTGCACGGGAGTTGCTTGAACAATGTAAGCCTTACTTTAAATGTTTCTATGAAGAAAAAGATACTATAGGTAAGCGCTACCGAAGGCAAGATGCAATTGGTACACCTTTTTGTGTAACCATAGACCACCAAACAAAAGAAGACCAAACAGTAACCATACGTCATCGCGATGCCATGACTCAGGAACGTGTTCCTATCTCCAGCATCAGGAATATGGTGATGAAAGCGATACAAGCATTTTAAATTATTGCCGGCTTAATGCCGGCAATTTTCTTTTATGGAATATCAACAACAAATAAACGAGGTGTTACAACGGGTATTTGGCCTACAGCTGCCCGATGTTATTTCCGAGACTGAATTGTTACAGTTACTAGCCGATCGGTTAGCTACTATCATAGCCAGAAGCCCTGAAGACTTCTTTCAACTTATGTATAGGCTCGATATTCCTGAAGCTGCTATGAATAAGGCCTTAACGCAAAAGGATATTGCGGCAGAGCTGGCCAAACTGGTTTATACAAGGCAACTACAGAAAATAGAAAGTCGTGCTAAATTTGGCCGTACACAAAGCGATGACCCTGAATTACAATGGTAAATAGTATATAAAATCGTAAATTTGAATCACTCCAATTATTAGTGATTTTCTATTTATGCAACGTGGGCTACTCATTTTTGTGTCTTGTTTTATTGCGGCAGTGTCGTTATTTACAGCTTGTAAACCCGATCCTGATTTTAACGCAACTAAAAGCCCGGCAGAAGATATAAGCTTCAATATTCCTGAGGGGTGGCCTAAGCCTTTCTACAATTTTGAGAATAATACACTTACAACGCAAGGATTTGAATTAGGCAGAAAACTTTTTTTCGATCCCCGCCTTTCGCGCGATAATTCTACATCGTGCGGCAGTTGCCACCAGCCTTTCTCGGCTTTTGCCCAGTTAGACCACCCCGTTAGTCATGGTGTGGACGATAAGTTAGGCACCCGCAATTCACCAGCTCTTTTCAACCTTAACTGGCACACCAGTTTCTTTTGGGATGGCGGTGTAAACCATATTGAAAGTCAGCCTATCAACCCGATACAGAATCCGGTGGAAATGGATGAAAATTTGCCCAATATTATTGCTAAACTATCTGCCGATGCTAAGTATAAAACAATGTTCAAGGCTGCTTTTGGCGATGAGCAGGTAAATTCACAACGCATCTTTAAAGCATTGGCGCAGTTTATGGGTATGTTGGTTTCCAGCACATCGAAGTACGATAAATTCGTACGCAAAGAGCCTGGTGGAGAGTTTACGGCTGCCGAAGAACGAGGACTGAATATATTCAGGGAAAGTTGCGGTAGCTGCCATAAAGAACCTTTATTTACCGATATGTCGTTCAGGAACAACGGCCTTCCGGTAACCTCTGTTAACGACAGTGGCAGGGCTCATATTACTAAGCTGGCCGCGGACTTATATAAATTTAAAGTACCGTCTCTGCGAAATCTTAAATATACCTCTCCCTATATGCACGATGGCCGCTTCAATACTATTGAAGCGGTAATATCTCACTATACTAACGGGGGTATACAGCAATCGCCAACACTGGATACTGCTTTAAGGGATGGAATAAACTTAACAGGCCAGCAAAAAGCTGACCTGATGGAGTTTCTTAATACCCTGAACGACGAAGCTTTTACCAAAGACGCAAGGTTTAAGGAAGTTGTTGAATAATTTATTCGAAATCTCTGCGAATATCTGCTAATTGTATCAATTCATACACTGAGTTGGTAGGGTATGTCTGACAAACAAATTGTTCACCCGCGGTATTGTACTTTATTTTTACTTTATAACCATTGTGTTGGTAGGCCGATGGCAAATAATCAGGCCTTAATTCCCTTCCATCGCCTTCCAGCTTTAAAATATATCCACAACCGCCTTGGGCTACATCTCCGGTATCCACAACAGTAGCGCTTTCCATGTCTTTATTTTTACCACATGAAACGGCCAGTACAGATAATAGCGCCGCGCCCAATAAATATTTACGCATGATCGGATGTTTGAATAAGTAGTTTCTAGGGTTGAAAATACTAAAAACTTTTAAAGACGCAATCTATGACGTAAACTTATACCCTATACCCCTTACTGAATGAAAATGCTTAGGGTTACGGCTGTCTTCTTCAAAATGCTTGCGGAAGTTCAGTATAAAGTTATCGATAGTACGGGTAGTAGGATACACATTATAACCCCAAACTATCTGCAAAATATGCTCTCTCGATACTACATCACCCTCATGTTCTACCAGCAATTTCAGTAACGCTGCCTCTTTTTTGCTCAATTCCTGTACGTTACCCTTCTTATCTACACATTCGTGAGCTGCAAAATCTATTTTGCAACCATCAAACTCATAAACGTCCGGTACAGCCTGTGGTTCTTTTATCTTTTTGTTTTTAACTATCAGTTTGTCTACCCTAAGCAGCAATTCTTCCAGGTTAAAAGGCTTGGTCATATAATCATCACCACCTTTTTTTAGTCCTTCCACCCTATCGGCACCCGAGTTGCGGGCCGAAAGAAACAGGATAGGTACATCGTTATGTTGCATACGGATAGTCTCGCATACTGTAATACCATCCATATCTGGTAGCATAATATCCAGTATTATCAGGTCGAAATACTCATTTTTGACCATTTTTAATACTACAGGTCCGTTATCGGCAGTAGTCACTTCATATCCTTCCAGCTCCAGGTTCAGTTTTAGCGCCTCGCGCAAGCTTTCCTCGTCTTCAACAACAAGTAGCGATGCTTTTTTTTCTTTAGTAGTCATAGGTTGTGTCGTTTATCTAAACATAAAAATAATGACAATTGGTTATTGCTTGTATCACTCAGGATTAGATATGGTATTGTCATGACAAATCAGCTTAAACGCATAAATGAAGCTAAAATGTATGAAGAATAAATAATCATTAAGAATAGTATTGCAGCAATAAAGAAAATTCCTACCTTTGCCGTCCTTAAATGCGGGTGTGGTGAAATTGGTAGACACGCTAGACTTAGGATCTAGTGCTGCGAGGCTTGGGGGTTCGAGTCCCTCCACCCGCACTCAAAAAACAAACAGCCGGTCGATAGATCGGCTTTTTTTAAACTTAAATTTTTAGTAAGATGGCAACGGTAACGCGTGAAAATATTGGAACGTTACATGATAAGATCACTGTAAAGCTTGCGAAAGAAGACTATTTGCCTTCATTCGAAAAGTCTTTAAAGCAATATGCAAAATCAGCAAACGTACCAGGTTTCCGTAAAGGTATGGTACCTGCAGGCATGGTGCGCAAAATGTATGGGCAATCATTGTTTAGCGATGAGGTGATACGTACTGCGAGCAGCAAACTGGAAGAATATTTGAAAACCGAACAACTGGCAATATTTGCGCAACCGATGATAATGCGTAATGATGAACCTGTGCGTTTGGATATGAATACCCCTAACGAAGTTGATTTTTCTTTTGAGGTGGGTATAAAACCTGACTTCAATATAGAGGCTATTGAAAGCAAAACTACCCTGCCTAAATACAAAGTAGCTGTAGCCGATAAAATGGTAGAAGATGAAGTAGAACGCATCAAACGCCGTTACGGTAAAGCAGAAGACCAGGATACGGTAACTAACAAAGACAACATTATTTATTGCAAATACGAAGTGTGTGATGCTGATGGCAATGTAGCTGCTGAATCTGAAATGGTTGAAGACACTGCACTACTTGAAAAATATCCGGCTAAACTGCAGGATATGCTGATGGGCAAAAAAGCTGAAGATACTTTAGTAATACGCCCTGCTGATATTTGCACGCCAGAAGAACTGGCCGGCTTCATGAAAGATCCGCTGAAGAAAACCCCTGAAGCAGCTAACGAATACTACAAGCTTACTTTAACTAAAGTTGCTCAACTAATACCTGCTGAACTAACTCCGGAACTATTTGGCCAAGTTTTCGCTAACCAGGAAGTAAAAGACGAAGCTGAATTCAGAACTTTGATAAAGCAAGAACTGAGTAAAGAATATAACCGCATCAGTAACGAACGTTTGCAGAACGAAATGTATGAACTGTTGGTTCACAATACAAAACTGAACCTACCGGTTGACTTCCTGAAACGCTGGTTGAAAGAAGGCGGTGAAAAACCTAAGAACGAAGAAGAAGTAGAAAAAGAATTTCCTGGCTTCGATCATCAATTGCGCTGGACTTTGATCTCTGATAAACTGATACAAGACAATGATATCAACGTAACACGTGAAGATGTTATGGAAGATATAAAAACCCGCGTGTTGGCTTACTTTGGTATGCAGAACGAAGAAGATGCTACATGGCTGGATAGCTATATGGCTAAGGTGATGAAAGACGATAAAACAGTTGATGAAACATACCGCCGCCTGTTGTTCGATAAATTGTTCCAAACACTGGAAACTAAATTCAATATCGAAGAAAAAGAAGTAACTGAAGAAGAATTCTTTAAACTTCCTGATGCGCATGCTGCACATCACCACCATCATTAGTAGTTACACTATTTATAAAGAAAGCCGCCAATTGGCGGCTTTCTTATTTTTTTATAAACCTGAACTCCTCTTTTCTTGGTTTACCTTTTTGTATGCCTTCTACATAAGCGTAAATGGTTGAGTCGGAAGTCTTATTGTAAACAATACGCTGTGGAAAATCATGCTGCTTATTTTCGAATACAACTTTATTGGGTGACAGCTCAACAGCTGCAAACTTCACTTGCTTACCATCGTTTTGATCAGCAATAGTGGGTAAATACCAAATAGTATCGTTTTGTAACGCTACCTGCAAATTTTCTTTAAACAGGGTATCACCCTTCGCATTCAATCCATATCCTCCACCTTGCCACAGTTCATCATTTACAACGGCCCAATGCTCAATAAAAATTGCCTTGCCTCCATTCATTTCCCATTCTCCCAAGAGCCAATTAAGTGGCTGCAATTTGTTTGAACTATTTTGTGCATTACTGCTATTAACAACAAACAAACCAGTAAATAACAGCGCTATAAGTTTTTGCATGTCATAAAAGTATTAAACAAAAAATGCCCTGTTAAATAACAGGGCATTTTTATAAATAAATTCCGGCAATTAAGATGCTTTCTTCTCCTCAGCGTCTTTTTTGCAATCTTTAGCGCCTTTCTTGCAGCACTCTTTCTTTTCGCCTTTCTTGCAGCAGCCTTTTTCTTTAGCACCATCGCCAGCATAGGTAGCACCTGCAATCATTAGAACGCCTAATAATAAGGTTAGTTTTTTCATATTTAATTCGATTAATAAAGTGAAGATACGAATTTACTATAAATGAGCCAGCGTTGTAACTCCGCCTTGCGTTATATCGCCAATTTTAACATCTATTTGGGTTCCTATCGGGAAGTAAATATCCACCCTTGAACCAAAACGGATAAAACCGAATTCATCATTCTGCTTTACCACATCGCCTTCTTTTACGTAACAGCATATACGGCGTGCCAGTGCACCAGCTATCTGGCGCATAAGGATAGTATTCCTTTCATTACCGATAACAACGGTAGTCCGCTCGTTCTCGGTAGATGATTTAGGATGCCATGCAACCAGGTATTTACCGGGGTGGTACTTCATATACTTTACTATACCGCTTATTGGATTGCGGTTTACGTGCACATTCAGGGGCGACATAAATATCGATACTTGCAGGCGTTTGTCTTTGAAATACTCTGGCTCAAAGGTTTCTTCTATTACCACCACTTTACCATCAGCCGGTGCAACGGCAATATTTTCACCGGCGGTATGCACACGTTTAGGCATCCTGAAGAACCAGATGATCCAAAACCATAGCAGGAACATGATGAAATGTAAAGGCCAGAAAACCAATGGCATGGTACCTATCAAAGTATAGGTAAAGAAAAATACTACAGCCCATAACAAGGTAGCCAGTAATATATATTTAAACCCTTCGCGGTGTAAAGACATACTTTTAAAATTTGAGCGGCAAAAATACCCTAAAATACAGACATAGGTAATGGGGGCATAAAAATATATGCATACGCAAATACAAATGGGGTGGCTACTAATAATGAGTCAAACCTATCCAACGCGCCACCATGCCCCGGCATTAACGTTCCTGAGTCTTTAACATTTGCCAGGCGTTTTAGTTTAGATTCCAGCAAATCTCCGGCAGTACCCGCTACCGATGCGCATAAAGCCAGCACCATCCAATCAATCATATGATAATAAGGTGAGTAGTAGCCCCATATAGCTGCACCTGCAATAGTAAGTATGGCACCGCCGGCAGTCCCCTCCCAGGTCTTTTTGGGTGAGATAGGTGAAAAAGGGGTTTTGCCT
>CBFGNI010000143.1:0-7231 GCA_965650105.1 uncultured bacterium
AGGCACAATCATGTTTAGACCTAAAATCATTGATACTTTAAAGAACTATAATAAGGATCTTTTTATCAAGGACCTAATTGCGGGTATCATAGTTGGTATCGTCGCGCTTCCACTGGCCATCGCTTTTGGAATAGCTTCAGGCGTTTCGCCGGAAAAAGGATTATTTACTGCGGTAATTGCAGGTTTTATCATATCGGCTTTCGGAGGCAGCAGGGTGCAGATAGGTGGCCCTACCGGTGCATTTATAGTAATTGTGTATGGCATTGTGCAGCAATTTGGCGTACAGGGTTTAGTTATCGCAACGTTTATGGCGGGCATCATGCTAGTGATAATGGGGATAGCAAAATTGGGCAACGCAATACAATATATTCCTTATCCTTTGATAGTTGGCTTTACTTCAGGCATCGCGGTCATCATTTTTTCATCTCAATTAAAAGATCTGCTGGGCCTACAGATGGGCGCGGTACCTGCAGATTTCGTAGAGAAATGGAAAAGATATAGCCAGCATATCTCTTCATTGAATATTTACGCACTCGTTATAGGCGTATCAACCATATTAATTATGGGGTTATGGCAAAAGATTACACATAAGATACCGGGATCCCTGGTTGCTATTATAATAACTACGCTAGCTGTTTATATGTTAGATCTACCTGTGTAAACTATTGGTAGCCATTTCGGATCCATATCAGCAAAATTCCCACTACCTGCTGTTCCCGCTATTGATTTCAGCAGCCTGCAACAATTAATACTGCCGGCATTTACTATTACCCTACTTGGTGGTATTGAATCTTTATTATCTGCAGTAGTAGCAGACGGTATGACCGGTGGTAACCACAGGTCAAATACAGAGCTTATTGCCCAGGGTATTGCAAATATGGGTGTTGCTATTTTTGGTGGTATCCCGGCAACCGGTGCTATCGCCAGAACCGCGACGAATGTAAAAAATGGCGGTAGAACACCTGTGGCAGGAATCATTCATGCGCTTACGCTGCTGGTCATCATATTATTCGTTGGTAAGCTGGCAGCGTTGATACCGATGGCTTCGCTGGCAGGCATCCTGATCACTGTTGCCTATAACATGAGCGAGTGGGAAAGTTTCCGGTCTGTATTAAAAGGCTCTAAAAGCGATGCGGCTGTACTGATATGTACATTCTTATTAACGGTATTTGTCGATCTGACCGTAGCGATTGAGATCGGTATCGTTTTGGCAGCTTTTCTTTTTATACAAAAGATGATGCGATCAAGTTCGGTAACACAAGTAAAATATCCGGAAGAAGTAATGGATGAAGAGCTACTAACCGGGTATAATCTGCCTAAAGGCGTAGATGTTTTTGAAATAAATGGGCCCATGTTTTTTGGTGCAGCCTATAAATTCAAACAGGCCATGCAGGTGATCGAGGAGTCTGCTAAAGTGCTGATTGTCCGCATGCGCCATGTACCTGTTATTGATGCAACTGGCATACAGGTTTTAAGAGAAGTAAATAAGGCACTCAAAAACAGGGGAACAAAACTAATCCTCTCAGAAGTAAATAATGACCAGGTACTCAATGAACTAATTAAAGCGCGGCTCTCCTTCCAAATTGGTAAAGCAAATATTACCGACAGTTTTGATAAAGCTATAAAAAGAAGTAACGATCTTTTGGCTTGAGGAAAGGGTGGGGGTTGGGTTAGATAAGGATGTCTACACATCCTGGGTAGAAACGATAAAGTGGCGTGGTGAATAATCTTACTCAACCAATCTTCAGTGTAATAAAATAATTTTAAAAAATATCCCTGTTAACTTTTACAGTTAACAGGGATATTGAATTGTGCAGCGTGCATTATATTATTTCCATCCGCCACCTAGTGCCTGGTAAATATTTACCAAAGCATTCATTTGCTGCTTTTTAGTTTCAATCAATTCAAATTTTGCTTCCAGTCCATCACGTTGTGTCAATAATACTTCCATATAATCTGCCCTAGCTGAGCGGAACAGTTCATTTGAAATATTGATAGATTGAGTCAACGCATCTACCTGCTGCGATTTTAAATCGTAGCTTTTTTTCAGGTTGTTGATCTTTGATAACTGGTTGGCAACTTCTATATAAGCGTTCAATAGCGTACGTTCATAATTATAGATAGCTTGAATTTGCTTTGCGTTGGCGCTGTAATAAGTAGCCTTTATTGAATTTCTATTTACTAATGGCGCTACAAGATCGCCGGCTAAGGAATATAATAAAGATTCCGGCGATTTTATAAGGTACGACGGATCAAAAGCCTGGTAGCCGATAGATGCTGAAATGCCAAGCGATGGGTAGAACCTCGCCCTTGCAACTTTTACATCAAGTTTCGCCGCTGCTAAATCTTGCTCTGCCTGCCTGATATCGGGGCGGTTAGCCAATAGTTGCGATGGTAGGCCGGCATAAATTGTTTGAGGAACAATGTTCTCAAAATCACGATTGTTCCTCGCTATTGGCTGAGGATAACGGCCTAAAAGGAAGTTGATCCTGTTTTCAGTCTCCGTTATTCTCTGTTGAATATCATACTGGAGGCTACGTGTATTAAGAACTTGTGCTTCAAAACGGCGTACAGCAAGTTCAGTAACTCGTGCAGCTTCCTTTTGCAGCCTTACAATTTTTAAAGCATTGTTTTGTATCTCAATATTTTGCTTTACAATATCCAATTGGTTATCTAATGCAAGTAATTCATAGTAAGAATTTGCTATTTCAGAAACTAATGTAGTTACCATGAAATTTCTACCCTCAATACTGGAGAGATACCTGGATACTGCTGCTTTTTTAGCATTGCGCAATTTATGCCATATATCCACCTCCCATGTGGCATTCAGCGCCAACATGTAGTCTGGCAGAGGCTCTGGTGTTTCTGTTCCGGGCTTAATTTCGGTAGTGGCTTCTGAAGCACCAATATTAGTATATCTACCAACTTTGTCAACTCCTGCGCCAGCCCTTACACCTACGTATGGTAAGTACTCGCCTTTCCTTGCCCGTATCTCGTTGCGGCTAATTTCAATCTCTTGCAGAGTGATGTTTAACTCCTGATTGTTTCTTAACGCAGTATCAATAAGGGCATTCAGGTATGGATCTGAAAAATAATTTTTCCGGTTCAGCAAGGCTGTATTGGTTGTATCCTGCGAATTGGTATTAGCATAAGCGGCAGGTACATTTTTAGTTACAGTTTTTTTATCTAAAGCAGGTGTTTTACATGCACTGTATACAAGAGAAATACATGCTATTCCCAAACACTTATATATCTTGTTCCTGATCATTACTGTCGTTTTTTTGTGTTAATGGATTTTCATCTTCACCTGAGGCCTTAAAAAGCTTAAGTTTTAGTCTCAGCTTTTTCTTCTTCTTTCTACTTTGTGTAAAGTCTTCAGTTAAAGGAACTTCATCTTCATCTCTTATCAATTGGCGGCCATCAGCCAATTTGCCAAATACATAGTATAGGCCTGGGATTACTACAACACCCAGAACTGTTCCTAATAGCATACCTCCAGCCGAAGAAGAACCAATGGTACGATTCCCTATGGCGCCTGGCCCTGTTGCGAAAAGTAATGGAATCAAACCCGCGATGAATGCGAAAGAAGTCATCAGGATAGGGCGGAAACGCACCCTTGCACCTTCAATAGCTGCTTCAAGTATAGTAGCACCTTGCTGATGTTTTTGAACGGCGAACTCTACGATCAAAACCGCATTTTTACCTAATAAACCAACAAGCATAACTAAACCTACCTGTGCATAAATATCATTTGCTAGGCCCATTAGCTTGATAAGTAAGAACGCACCAAATACACCGACCGGTAATGAAAGTATTACAGCGAATGGTAAAATAAAGCTTTCGTATTGAGCAGCTAATACAAGGTAAACAAATGCAAGAACGATTAGGAAAATGTACAGTGCTTCATTACCCCTGTTTGCTTCATCTTTCGAAAGTCCCAGCCAATCTATACCATACCCGCGTGGTAGTTTCTCTTTAGCTACTTCCTGTATTGCTTTAATAGCTTCACCACTACTATATCCGGTTGCTGGTGCGCCGTTTATGGCCGAAGATGTATACATGTTATAGCGGGTAATTTCGTTAAGGCCTTGTTTCTTTTTTATTTTCATAAATGAAGAATAAGGCACCATTTCATCACGGTTATTTTTTACATACAATTTCAAAACATCGTCTGGCAATGCCCTGAATTCAGGCGATGCCTGTACGTACACCTTAAAGAAATTACCAAAGCGTATAAATCCCAGTTCGTATGTACTACCTATCAGTATAGAGAGGTTGTTCATAGCTTTTGCGATCGATACACCCTTTTGCATTGCTGCTTTATTGTCTATCTCTAATTCGTATTGTGGATAGTTGGCAGCGAAGAATGTAAACAAACCGGTTAACTCCTTACGTTTTTTCAATTCAGCCATGAACTCATCATTCACCTTTCCAAATGTTTCGTAATTACCTGAGTTGGTCTTATCGAGTAGGCGCAGAGAAAAGCCACCTGCTGCACCATATCCCGGTACTGCGGGGGGCTGGAAGAATTCTATAGTAGCGCCAGGAATCGCTTTGGCTTTTTGTTCCAGTTCTTCAATTATTTCAGGCGCCGAATGTTTACGGTCCGACCATCCTTTCAGGTTAATAAGACAGGTACCGGCATTAGAACCACGACCTTCAGTTAATACCTCGTAACCGGCGAGGGCCGAAACTGATTGCACCCCTTCTACATGTTCGGCTATTTTTTGTAACTGTCTTGATATGTCGTTCGTCCTTTCAAGTGTAGAGCCGGGAGGTGTTTGTATAATGGCATAAATCATCCCCTGGTCTTCGTTGGGTATAAAACCTGAAGGAAGCGTTTGGGATGTTATCCAAATGCCCACACAAAAAGCAATGAGAAGGCCGAATGTAATAGACCTGCGGCTTACAATGTGTTTAAGCAGGCCTGTATACCGGCCGGTAAGTCTTTCAAACCAATTATTAAAGCCATCTATTATTCTGTTTATCGGTGTTTTTTTCCTGGGAACCCCATGCGTGTTTTTCAAGATCATTGCACACAACACAGGAGTTAGGGTAAGTGCTACAACACCTGAGATAACAATTGATGTAGCCATGGTAATGGAGAACTGCCTGTAGAAGATACCAACGGGGCCGGTCATAAATGCAACAGGCACAAACACAGCTGTCATCAAGAGCGTAATAGCTATAATGGCACCACTTATTTCCTGTAGTACTTTTTTTACAGCCTTATAGGGCGAGATATTTTCCTCGGCCATTTTAGTGTGCACAGCTTCCACCACTACTATCGCATTATCTACTACGATACCAATTGCCAGTACCAGAGCGAATAAGGTAATGAGGTTTATGGTTAGCCCCAATAGTTGCATGAAAAAGAATGCACCTATAAGAGATACCGGAACGGCAAGAGTGGGTATGAGTGTTGAGCGCCAGTCGCCAAGGAAGAGGAACACTACTATCGCCACTAATATGAATGCCTCTATCAGTGTATGTATTACTTTCTCAATAGATGCATCAAGGAAGTTTGATACATCGTAGCTTATCTGGTAATCCATACCCGGAGGGAAAGAGCTCGCTTTGATTTCTTCCAGCTTTTGTTTCACCTCTTTAATAACATCACTAGCGTTACTACCATAGGTTTGTTTTAAAGTGATGGCAGCAGAAGGATGACCGTCCATATTGGAATAGATATCATAGAATTCACTGCCCAATTCTACTTCTGCTATGTCTTTCAGGTATAGGATCTCACCATTTGGGTTAGCCTTTATGATAACATTTTTATACTGTTCAGGCTTATTATACCTTCCTTCATAAGTTAGTACATACTCAAGCGATTGAGAGCGTTTACCTGTGGCCTGGCCAATTCTACCCGGTGACCCAATGATACTTTGGTCAGCCAAAGCCTCCATTACTTCATCTGTCGACACATTGTAGGCGCGCATTCTGTCAGGGTTCAGCCATATACGCATCGCGTATTGCCTGCTACCAAGTATTTTAGCGCTACCCACACCTTTCAGCCTGCTTATTTCGGGTATTATGTTTACACCCGCAAAATTGTACAGGAATTTTTCATCGGCTTTAGGGTCTTTACTATACAGGTTTACATACATCAGCATGTTGGGCGATGTATAGCTTACCACAAGACCTTCACGCTGTACAAGTTCGGGTAGCCTGTTCGTTACCTGTTCAATTCGATTCTTAACATTTACTACGGCCTGGTTAGGGTCAGTACCCAAATCGAATACTACTTGTATTGTGGCTTCACCGGCGCTGGTAGCATCCGATGTCATATACTTCATGCCCGGTGCGCCATTAATGGCTTTTTCCATTGGTATGAGTACTGAGTTAACCAATACTTCGGCACTGGCGCCGGGGTATGCAACATTCACTACTACCATTGGCGGGGCAATGGAGGGGAATTGTGATACCGGTAAGGTCTCAATAGCCAGTATACCCATAAAAATGATGACTACTGACAGCACTATTGCGAGCACCGGCCTCTGAATGAATTTATTAAACATGTCGTTAGTTTTGAGGTTCTTAAATTATTCCGCTGGTAACTTTAATGTTGATATTACCGACCTTGGCTCCTTAAATTCATAGGCTATTTTATCATTGTCTTTTACTTTACGTAAGCCTTCAAGTAGTATTTTGTCGTTTTCGTTAAGCCCGGCACTAACGGCATACAGATCTTCCATATCTGCACTCACAGTAATTTCTTTCGATTTTACGCGATTGTCTTTGTCCACCACATACACATACTTTTTATCCAAAACCTCAAAAGTTGCTTTTTGTGGTATGATCAGTGCATTTTTTAGCGGTACTGTCATTCTGATATTACCAGTTTCACCGTGCCTTAATAGTCCGTTCGGATTAGGGAAAGTTGCCCTGAAAGGAATGTTACCTGTTTCATTATCGAAATCAGCTTCAATAGTTTCCACCACACCGGGGTATGGGAAAAGCTCATGATTGGCCATTAAAAGATTCACGGTCTGGTTATCGCTATGCTCTTTCGATTTATAATCAAGATATTCAGCTTCCGGTACATTGAAATACACCCACATTTTGCTATTGTCAGCAAGGGTGGTAAGCAGGTCGCCTTCATCAACTAAACTTCCCTGGCGTACCAGGAAGCGGTCAATAATGCCATCAAAAGGTGCCCTGATCTCAGTGAATTGCAGGTGCACGTTAGTTAATGATAATTCCGCTTTCGCTTTATTTAATTTGGCCT
>CBFGNI010000144.1:0-7154 GCA_965650105.1 uncultured bacterium
GGCTCCGTACCACCATCATACCTAATACAAACAGGAAGCATACAACTGCCCCAAAATAAACAGGGCCTAGAAGGAATGGCTGAGGCCCCCAGTATAAAGGGGCCTGTGCTGTTATCTGGTCAATATACTCTTGTGGCACACCAAAATTAGCCAGGGCTTCGCCCGTATGAGTATCTGCACCAATATTTTCGCTCGATGCACCACCGTAAAGAAGAGGTATCATTAATGAAAATGTTTCACCGATACCATTGCTCCACCTGAATGCATATTCTTTATCAAGGCCGCCTACTTTCTTTTCTTTATCGTGGTTGAAAGTAAGTTCGCTTTCACCACCACGCATAGTTGTTTTGTTAAACTGTAAGGTTGCCAGGAAGAACTGTAAGCTTGGTCCCAATGCAACAGCAGCAACAACCAGTGCAATAGCAGATGAAATGAAATATTCTTTTAGCTTCTTCTGATTAATCGCTATTACGAGGAAAGCAATAACAATACACAAAACCATTATTACCACATAATATAATACCTGGTAGTGTGCATTAGCTATCATAAAGGCCAATGCTATACCCAAAAGAGGTATCCCCGTCCAATACCTAGACCTGTATAAAAGCAGCAAACCACCTATCATTGCAGGCAGATACGCTATAGTATACATTTTGGTATTATGACCAGCTATGATAAGTATAATATTATATGTAGAAAACGCATAAATCACCGACCCTGCAATACTTACCCATCTATCCCATTTTTGTACACAGCCTAAAATGTAAAAACATATCATAGCCAGCATAAGAAAAGAAGCCGGTGCTTTTATAAATCCATCAAACAAGGTGTTTTGTGTAAATAGTACCAGGTTGTTCGATTTTGCTACGTAGTAGGTAAAGGTTGGCATACCGCCAAACATGCTATTGCTCCAAAAAACCTGCTCTCCTGTTTTCTCATGATAGGCACGTCCTTCTTCCGACATGCCCCGCCATTGCTCCTGGTCGCCCGCTACTAACTGCTTGCCCTCCATTTGCGGGTAACTGAAAAACAGGGCAAGTAAAATAAAGCCAACTATTACCAATATATGTGGCAGGTATTTCTTCATGTCGAAAGTTTGAAATGTTGTTTTTAACGAAACAAAAATAGCGGTTCTATTTACTTATGAAAATAATTGTGAAAAAAGCCTTGTTAATAATAGTAACGCCTTTTCCACAATACACATTGTGTGTTTTCATCATCTTTCGTTTTTCGGGTAGTAAAGGTTAGTTTTGCGGTTCTGTATTCGCAGAAGAACTATTACGGATCATGCTTTCAAAAGAAACTCTCCTTAAGGCATATAGGCTGATGATGACCGCAAAGGCTATGGCCGATGTTTACGAAGCCAACAGGCCAATTTGCAAATACGTTCATAGTACATCGCGCGGGCACGAAGCTATACAGCTGGCTACGGGCATGCTCTTGCAACCATGCGACTATGTTAGCCCCTACTATCGCGATGAAAGTATGATGCTGGGTATGGGTTTTCGCCCTTACGAACTGATGCTGCAATTGCTGGCCAAAGGCGATGATCCCTTTACAGGTGGCCGCGCTTACTATAATCACCCTAATTCACGCCGCGAAAACTTCCCTAAGATAATACACCAGAGCAGCGCCACAGGTATGCAGGTAGTACCTACTACGGGTGTTGCACAGGGTATTCAGTATATAGAAAAACAAAAACTTATCAACTACCCCACACCACCTGTAGTTGTTTGTTCTTTGGGCGATGGCAGCGTTACAGAAGGTGAAGTGGCAGAAGCTTTCCAGTTTGCTGTACTGCACCAGCTACCCGTTATTTACCTGGTTCAGGATAATGACTGGGGTATATCGGTAAGCAGCGACGAAGCACGCACAATGGATGCTTATGAATTTGCTGCCGGCTTTAAGGGTATGGAGCGTGTACGGGTAAATGGCAGCGATTTTGCCGACTCGTATAAGACAATGGACTATACCATCAATTGGGTGCGCAAAGAACGCAGGCCAATACTGGTACATGCGAAAGTACCACTGCTGGGCCATCATACTTCGGGCGTGCGTAAAGAGTGGTACCGTACCAATGAAGACCTTGACAAACACGCAATTGATGACCCCGGCCCTAAGCTACGTAAAGCACTGATACAAAAAGGCATCAGCGAAAGTGTTTTAGATAATATTGAAGAAGAAGAAAGGGCATTTATAGAAAACGAATTCAATGCTGCGGTAGCTGCGCCTGAACCAGACCCCGCCACAGTATCTGATTATGTTTTTGTTCCTACACCGGCAACTGAGGAAAAAGGGAATCGTACACCGGAAGGCAAAGACAAAACTGTAATGGTTGATGCCGCCCTGCATGCTGTAGAAGAAATATTGCAGGATTACCCCGAGGCTTTATTTTATGGGCAAGATGTAGGGAAACGCCTGGGAGGTGTATTTCGCGAAGCCGCCACCCTTGCCGATAAATTTGGCGACAACCGTGTATTCAATACCGCCATTCAGGAAGCTTATATAATAGGCTCTACAGTTGGCATGAGTGCCGTAGGGCTAAAACCCATTGTGGAAGTACAATTTGCCGATTATATATATCCGGGCCTCAACCAACTGGTTACCGAGATAAGTAAATCTTGCTACCTCAGTTGCGGCAAATTCCCGGTCTCCTGCATTATCCGTGTGCCTATTGGCGCTTATGGTGGTGGCGGGCCGTATCATAGTGGTAGCGTTGAAAGTACATTAGCTACTATTAAGGGAATAAAAATAGCCTATCCAAGCAATGCGGCCGATATGAAGGGCCTTATGAAGGCAGCCTATCTCGATCCTAACCCGGTGGTAATGCTGGAACACAAAGGCTTGTATTGGAGTAAAGTGCCCGGTACCGATGAGGCGAAAATGGTAGAGCCCGATCGCGATTATGTATTACCCCTTGGTAAAGGCACAGTTGCACTCGCAGCTAATGAAGAGTCAATCGGCAATGGCGATTCTATATGCATCATAACTTATGGTATGGGTGTATATTGGGCTAAGAATGCCGCCAAACAATATCCCGGACAGGTAGAAGTGATTGACTTGCGTACGATATATCCTCTGGATGAAGAGCTGGTATTTGCAACCGTGAAAAAACACGGTAAATGTATCGTGCTTACTGAAGAGCAACTACGCAATTCTTTTTGCGAAGCATTGGCTGGCCGCATAGCACAAAATTGCTTTCAGTTTCTCGATGCACCGGTACAAACAATCGGCGCGCTCGATCTGCCGGCTGTACCTATGAATATGCTTTTAGAAGCTGCAATGCTACCCAGTGCCGAAAAAGTAGCTGAAAAAATAGGACAGTTACTAGCCTACTAAAAACAACAAGATTAAACCAAACATAAAACACAAAGGGCCGCAACAGAAGTTGCGGCCCTTTGGCAATAAATAATCTTAATTAAATATTATTGTACAACACGAACGTTTACTGCGTTCATGCCTTTTCTCCCTTGTTGTAATTCAAACTCCACGCGGTCGTTTTCTTTCACTTGGTCTCTTAAACCGCTAACGTGTACGAATGTTTCCTGGCTAGAGTCGTCATGTTTAATGAAGCCAAAACCTTTGCCTTCATTAAAGAACTTAATAGTTCCTGTTAATTTTTGTGTTTGCACTATTTGTTGTTTTTAAATAATAAGGCATCAAAGATAGGGTAAAAAATACAATTTGAAAACTTAGCTGCGCCCCAGTTTTTTCAACATACGTCCGTGCTCTATCACCGCGCGTACAAAACTTGGCTGTACCTGGTAAGGCAAACCATATTCATGTGCCGTTTCCTTTACCAGCACAGCTACCTGCTTATAATGTATATGACAAATATGAGGAAACAGATGATGCTCTATCTGGTGGTTAAGGCCGCCAACAAACCAGAAAACGCTCTTACTTTTTGGTGAGAAGTTGGCCGTATTTAAAAGTTGATGGATAGCCCAGTTATTCTCCATCTTCCTGTCATCGCCTGGCAACGGATATTCAGAAGTTTCCATAACGTGTGCCAGTTGAAAAATGCAAGACAATAGCAAACCCGCAACAAAATGCATAATTACAAAGCCTATGAGTACATTTTGCCATGCGATGCCCGTAACCACTACAGGTATTACAAATATATAAGCGTAATAAAGCAGTTTATATATAGTAAGCTGGAACATTGCCCTGCCCAAAGTAGTTTTCTCTTTGCGTAAAAGATCTTTTTTATGATAATCATATACCTGGCGAAAGTCTTTGATGGTAGCCCATTGCAAAGTCAGCAGCCCGTAAAGGATCCAGGCATATAAATGCTGGTAACGGTGTGCCCAGTATTTTTTAGCATGCGGCGAAAAGCGCAGGAAAATACCCGCATCTATATCATCGTCCAGGCCATCAATATTAGTATAAGTGTGGTGCAGCACATTGTGCTGTATCTTCCAGGTAACCTCATAGCCGCCAACCAGTGCTATTATCTTACCCATGTATTTGTTCAGGTTCTTGTTGTTAGAGTACGACCCATGGTTAGAATCGTGCATTACAGCACAACCTATACCCGCCATACCTATCCCCATTAATATCCAAAGACCGTAAAACACCCAAAGGTTTGTAGCAGCAACGCCCGATACCATTACAAAATATGGCAACAGGTACATGGCAACTATCATTGGTGTTTTGGCGAACATGGCTTTATTACCATGCATGTCAAGATTGTTCTCTTTAAAATAACCCTCTACTTTTTTCTTCAGGGTATCATAAAAACCCTCCCCGTTTCTTGGGGCAAAGCGCACTATATCTAGCTTTTTAGGAATGGTAGCCAATTAATAAAATTTTGTGCAAAGATAATATTTACTCTTTTAGCCGATACTATGTTAGGCAAAATTTTATATGTAACCTATATCATTGATAATGAAAAAGCCACAAGAAATCTTGCGGCTTTTTCATTATATTTTAATACGTTGTTTATTAATACATGGCCTTACCCATTGGGCGTTGCCTATATGGCCTGGGTACAAGGTTGCTATCATAACGGAAGAAGTAGAACCTTAGACCAACTGTTATAGGTATAGCAACTATACCATAGTGAAGATCTTCTTTGGGATATACGTAGGGAGCAGGTGCATCAAATTTCAAACTGTACGACCGTACTGCTACTTCCACATTCAGGCTCAGCACTTCGGTCAGGTAACCAAGGTAACCAATTTGGCCGCCTAATACCAGTCCGTGCCCGCCATCTGCGCCCTTATAGCTTTCATTAGCTTTGGTAATTTCGGTTTGGTTGCGTGCGAAACCATACCCCGCAGCAAGGCCTATGTAAATGCTGCTCTTATTAATAGGCAGTATTTTATTACCCACCAGGCAAATAGATGGTGCGTATTTTGAAAATACCAGCTTTCTGCCGTCGCCACCTATAGTATCAGGATATACGAAATGCTTGTATTTTTTTGATGATTTGCCTGATAGCTCAACCATACTGGCATCCAGCCCAAACTGAAAGTTAGATGTTGTTGTGTACAACAATTTTATAGTACCGGCATAGTTAATAACTGATTGGTCGGTTTGATACAGCATGTTACCGCTGGGGCTGGTGTTTGTACTGAAACCACCACCTATACCCAACTCAAGCGATTGTGCGTTAGCACTTGCCGACAAGCCAATGCCCAATAAACAAAGTAGAGCAACTTTCTTCATAAGAGTGAAATAAAGAGTTTTTCGAAGTATAAACATAATACATAAAACGAAAAATCAAAAGCATTGCAATCGATTTGTTCCATTTTTTGCAATCAAGACTATGCGCTGCGCGAAATATGCAGAAAACACGGGCAATGGTCTGAATGTTTTACATCAGGATATATATCGGCTCCTCTTAAATGGGCGCGCAATGGCTCGCTTACATTCAGATAGTCTATACGCCACCCTTTATTCTGCTCGCGCACACTTGGAAAACGGGCGCTCCACCAGCTATAGCGGTGTGGCTCTTCGTGATACACCCTGAATGCATCAATAAAGCCGCTATTGAAAAACTTATCCATCCAGGCTCTTTCTTCAGGCAGAAAACCACTGCTCTTCTTATTGCTCACAGGGTTGTGTATGTCTATTTCTTTATGAGCTATGTTATAGTCGCCGCAAATTATGATCTTGGGCCTGTCGTGTTTCAGTTCGTGTATGTATTCAAAAAATTCATCCAGCCAACAGTATTTATATGTTTGTCTTTCATCGCCGCTAGTACCACTGGGAAAATATGCGTTAATCAGTGTTATATCGCCATAGTCGGCACGTATCACCCTGCCCTCTGCGTCGCTTTGCATAATACCATTGCCGTAAAACACGGCATCGGGTTCTATTTTCGAGAATATGGCCACTCCGCTATACCCTTTCTTTTCAGCCGGGAACCAATAAGTATGGAATCCCAGGTTTTCAATAGCGGCAAAATCTACGTTTTCTTTATGCGCTTTTATTTCCTGCAGACAGATTATATCTGCAGGGTCAGTTGCCAGCCATTCAACAAAGCCTTTTTTCATGGCGGCACGTATGCCGTTTACATTGTATGATATTATCCTCATTCTACGGTCAATCTTTCCTGAACAATTATTTGTTGTCTTAGTGCATTGCTCCAGCTTATCAATGCTTGTTTCTCATCTTCGCTGAGCCTGGCGTTTTTATGCATCCAGGTGTAGCTTTGCAGGGGCATTTCACCTTTCTTCACCATTTCTCCAATCTCTTCCAGCTTATGGGCTTTCTTTTTACCTGTGTATGTGGCAAATTGCGAAAAATTGAGCTCGCTTTTGCCTTCATCAACATGGTGCTGCACCCACCAGGTTACGGGTTGTATTTTATCGTACCATGGGTAGTTGGTATAGTCGCTGTGGCAATCGCGGCAAGCCTTGTCTAATATTTGCTGCACATTTAGCGGAACATTATAAGCCATTGTTACATCGGTAGCAGGTTTTGCTTCCGCATTATTATATGCTGGCCTTATGAACTGAATACCTATCAGCAATACTATTACTATTATCAATATTTTTTTCATACCAAACGAATTGTTAGCAAGTTATTAGGTTATATACAAAAAGCCAAAGAACAATGTTCATTGGCTTTATTTAAAGTCTATAATTTTGACTTACTTCACTACCGTAAATTTCATTATGCTATTGCCTTTGTTTGTATGCAGGCGC
>CBFGNI010000145.1:0-7101 GCA_965650105.1 uncultured bacterium
ATAGCAGCATTCATTTCATTATTCGTATGCCTGATTCCTACCACTATAGGCGGACTATTGAGTGCAATAGGCATTGCAGGAATGGACAGGGCTTTAAGGGCAAATGTGATAGCAAAGTCAGGTAAGGCAGTAGAGACAGCAGGAGACATAGATGTGTTATTACTTGATAAAACAGGAACTATAACAATTGGTAATCGTAAAGCCACAAAATTTCATACCACTGATGGAGTGGATGAAAAGCACTTTATTAAATGCGCTATTTTAAGTTCTATGGCTGATGATACGCCTGAAGGTAAGTCCATCATTGAACTCGCTGGAATTAATCCTTTAAGCTACCAGGTTGACAATCCCAAATTCATAAAGTTTACTGCGGAAACACGTAGCAGTGGAATTGATTTTGGCAATACGCACATCCGCAAGGGGGCATATGATGCGATAAGAGCAATGGTTGAAAAAGCGGGCAATACTTTTCCTCCACAAACTACTAATGATGTAAACAAGATATCCATGAATGGCGGTACGCCATTGGTTGTGATTGAAAATAACGTAGTGTTGGGAGCAATAGAATTGCAGGATATTATTAAACCTGGTATCCAGGAGCGTTTTGAGCGTCTGCGTAAAATGGGTGTTAAAACTGTCATGGTAACAGGAGATAATCCGCTTACTGCGAAGTTCATTGCAGAGAAGGCAGGGGTGGACGATTACATTGCCGAAGCAAAGCCGGAGGACAAAATGAATTATATTAAAAAGGAACAGGCTTCTGGCAAACTGGTGGCAATGATGGGTGATGGCACCAACGATGCACCTGCGCTTGCACAGGCAGATGTAGGCGTGGCTATGAACAGCGGTACACAGGCAGCCAAAGAAGCCGGAAATATGGTGGACCTGGATAATGACCCTACCAAGCTCATAGAGATTGTGGAAATAGGAAAACAATTATTGATGACCCGGGGTACATTAACTACGTTTTCCATTGCAAATGATGTAGCCAAATACTTCGCGATTGTACCTGCGTTGTTTATTATAACAATCCCTGCATTACAAGGCCTTAATATAATGGGACTGCATAGCCCTGAGAGTGCTATCCTTTCCGCAGTTATCTTCAATGCTATCGTAATTCCGTTACTGATACCGCTTGCTTTAAAAGGTGTTGCGTATAAACCAATTGGTGCAAGCGCATTGCTTAGAAGAAATTTATTGATATATGGCTTAGGTGGTGTTATTGTGCCATTTATAGGAATAAAATTAATTGATTTATTAGTATCTATTTGGTTCTAAATAAAAAAAAAAATGAAACAGAATATTATACCGGCTATTCGCCTCACTTTAGTTTGTGTCTTTGTATTTATGATTGCCTACCCCTTGTTAATATTAGGTGTGGCACAGTTTGCCCCCAATAAAGGAAGGGGTTTAGTTATCACTCAAGACGGAAAAACATACCACAGTATTGTTGCCCAGAAATTTACAGACGATAGATATTTCTGGTCAAGGCCTTCCGCCGTCGGTTACAACGCAGCGGGTTCCGGTGGGAGTAATAAGGGACCTTCTAATCCTGATTACCTGGCAGAGGTGCAAGGCAGAATTGACTCATTCATTGCGCACAATCCCGGGATTAATAAAAACGAAATACCGGCGGATCTTGTCACTGCAAGCGGCAGCGGATTAGACCCACACACTTCTGTGCAGGCAGCAAACGTGCAGGTAAAACGCATAGCGCGCGTTCGCAATATACCTGAGAGCCAAATACTGGAGCTTATTAAAAAAAATACGGAGAGCCCTTTGGCCGGTTTATTTGGTACAGAAAAGATCAATGTATTAAAACTAAATATTGAATTAGATAAACTTTAATAACAAGTATGAAAAAACAAATTACACGAGTGGCAATGTTAGCAATACTAGGTTCTTCGGTAGCCGGTTATACATATGCCCAGGAAGAGCAGCAAGAGGTCATACAAGAATCAGAAAAGGACATAGTGCCATTTGAAGGACAAGATCAGACCTGGCAAAACGGATCGGATCGCAGAAGTGAATCCGTATTGCAGTCCAAGTATTTTACGGGCTCATTTATGTTTGACGGAAACTACAATTACTCCTTCAACAACCCTATAGATAATACGGTTGTAGGTTCCACAGCTTTAGCAAGGCATAACGAAATGAATGTGATGTTCGTAGGGCTTGGAGGAGATTTTAATTACAAAAACGCTCGTGCGCGTGTAATGCTGCAGTTGGGCAACCGTTCAATAGTAATACCGCGCAATGACTATAGCCCCTATCACGGTCAGTACAAACTGCATGACGCACTCCGATATATGAGCGAAGCTAATGCGGGTTATCACTTCACTATTGGACGTGTTCCAATTAATGTTGATGCCGGTCTATTCATGTCATACATAGGCCTTAACTCTTATTACCAGGTTGAAAATTGGGAATACCAAGCATCTTTTACATCAGATAACACACCCTGGTTTTTCAATGGTATGAGAATACAGATATTTCCGAGTAAAAAACTCAAAATTGAGCCTTGGATTATTAATGGCTGGCAAAGTTACGGAATGTTCAATAGTATGCCGGGAGTTGGAGCCAATATTACCTGGTGCCCTAACGAAAATGTAAAACTGCTAACTAACGACTATTATGGGTCGGATGCAGCCATGATACCCGGGAGAAAGCGTTTCCATTCTGACAATAGTTTATTGGTAAAATATTATAACAATCCTAAACCAACCGGCATTAATAAAATGGCATTTTCTCTCACCGGTGATCTGGGTTTTGAGAAAGGAGGTGGCGTAAATGGATTTAATGACAAGGACCCCTCTGCAGGCCCAGCCCAGTACTTCTTGAGCGCAATGTTATACCACCGTATGTGGTTTAACCAAAACAAATTTGCCTGGACAATTGGAGGAGGTATTATGACCAATCCAGGACGGTATCTTGTGCTGTATCCAACCGGCCAGGCTAGCCCATTACCTAACCCGAACGATCCGACAAAAACAGAAGGTGCTTATCCGTTCAGCGCCAATCCTGGAGATAAATTTAACGGTTGGGACTGTTCGACAAATTTTGACTGGATGCCTAACCAGAGTTTAACTGTAAGAATTGAATACGTGCACCGCCAATCTGATGTTCCATACTTCGCTGGCCATGGTGGTGTTACCTCTCAAACCGGATACACAACAACGGCTTTGGATCCCAATTGGAGACCCGACCTGGTGAAGTCAGAAGACAAAATAATTTTGGCCATCCTTTTTAGGCTATAGTATAATCGTCGTTATTTGTAGTATGAATGAAACAAATAACATATCCAATCATGCAGTAACGCGCTTCACATGGGGAGGCGTGTTACTTGCATTGGGAATTGTGTTCGGAGATTTAGGGACATCGCCACTTTACACTTTCAAAGCGATAATCGGCGATAAGTCAATATCTGAAATGTTAGTTCTGGGAGGGGTATCAGCTATATTCTGGACATTGTTCTTTCAAACTACATTGAAATATGTCTTTATTACAATGCGAGCCGATAATAAAGGCGAGGGTGGCATATTTTCATTGTATGCACTGATCCGCAGACATCATAGATGGCTACTGTGGCCGGCTATCATAGGTGGCAGCTTTATGATAGCCGATAGCCTTATCACCCCCCCTATATCTGTAACATCTGCAATGGAGGGCCTGAAAGTTATTGATCCTTATATTGCTATATTGCCGATTACCGTTGGTATCATTATATCGTTGTTTCTGTTTCAACAAACAGGAACTAATAGGATAGGTAAATTCTTCGGTCCGGCAATGGTTGTTTGGTTTGGAATGATAGGTGTATTAGGGTTTGTCAGCCTTGTGAAAGATTTGTCAGTACTACGCGCAATCAATCCATTATATGCTGTAGAGCTTGTAACTAATTATCCCGGTGGATTATGGGTGCTAGGTGGCGTATTTTTATGTACAACAGGTGCAGAGGCGCTATATGCTGACATGGGACATGTAGGCAGGCGCAATATTCAAATTGCATGGATATTTATCAAAGTAGCATTACTATTGTGCTATTTTGGCGAAGCGGCCTTGCTACTGAAATATAAGGGACAGCATTTAACGGCCGTTGACGCATTTTATGGATTAGTACCTCAATGGTTTTTAATACCCAGCATAGTAATTGCAACAGCCGCGACTATTATTGCCAGCCAGGCATTAATTAGCGGTACTTTTACACTTTTCAATGAAGCTATCAGACTGAACGTTTGGCCTAAACTTCGCATAGAATTTCCCACCAATATGCGTGGGCAGGTTTACGTCCCTGCTGTTAACTGGCTGATGATGTTTGGGTGTATTGGTATGGTCTTACACTTTAGGGAATCATCCAATATGGAGGCAGCCTTCGGTCTATCAGTTACATTAACAATGCTGATGACAACATTTTTGCTAAGTTTTTATCTGTATTCGCGCAGGGTGCCGAAGCTTTTGGCTCTGCTAATATTCTTGTTTTTCTTGTGGATCGAACTTACATTCCTTGTAGCCAATCTAAATAAGTTCTCGCATGGTGGTTGGATAACGCTGGTGATAGGCTTCCTGCTTATCAGTACTATGTATATATGGTATGCAGGTAAAAAACTCAAAAGCAAGTATAAGAATCTTGTAGATCTAGGCAAGTATATACCCATTCTTAAACAACTCAGTAATGATACTACTATCCCAAAATATGCTACGCACCTTGTTTATCTTACCATTTCAGACAACCCTAATAAGATAGAAGAACGTATCGTTGATTCAATTCTCTATCAGCAACCCAAACGTGCCGATCTGTATTGGTTTATAAACGTAGAGGTAGTTGATGAACCTTACCATGCATCTTATACTACCGAGATCATTGAGAAAGAGGAAATAATCTATATTAAATTTAAACTCGGCTTCAGGGTGGTACCTAGGATAAATATCCTGTTTAAAAAAGTAGTCGCTGAAATGGCAAGAAACAATGAGGTAAGGGTTGACAATAAGTATTACAACCGCGATATACCATTTGTGTCCGGCGATTTTAAGTTTGTAGTTTTGAAAAGTTTCCTATCTGTAGAAAACGATTTATCCATTTGGGATAATATGATTATGCGGCTTCACTTTCTTTTGGATAATGTTAGCCTGCCAGATCACAAGGCTTATGGGCTTGATTATAACAACGTAGTATTAGAGAGAGTACCGTTGATATTAGGTAAAACGGAGAATATAACTCTAACACGAGAAAAGCAATGAACGATCAGGAAAATAGGGAACAACGTGTGCAGCAATTTCTCAAACTCAATGAAAGAAATGACAGAGGGCGGCTGAAAGTCTATATTGGCATGAGTGCAGGTGTAGGTAAAAGCTACCGTATGCTCCAGGAAGCGCACAATCTATTGAGAAACGGCACAAATGTTAAGATAGGATATATTGAAACACATGGAAGGAAGGAGACGGAAGCCCTTGTAGAGGGGCTTCCTCTTATTCCCAGAAGGGAAGTTTTTTATAAGGGTAAAAGAATAGATGAGCTCGATGTTCAGGCAATTTTATTAATGCATCCAGAGGTTGTCATAATTGATGAACTGGCGCATACAAATATCCCCGGAAGCAAGAATACTAAGCGTTGGCAGGATGTATTGGATATCATAGATGCAGGTATCGATGTAATTACAGCCGTAAATATCCAGCATATCGAAAGCATCAATGAGAATGTGAAATACATTACCGGCATTGAAGTGCATGAGCGCGTACCTGATAAAATACTCCAACTTGCGGACGAGGTCGTAAATATCGATCTCACCGCCGATGAGCTGATAACACGATTAAAGGAAGGCAAGATATATGACAATACAAAGATTCAGCAGGCACTGACCAATTTCTTCCAACCAGATAAGATACTGCAATTGCGTGAGCTTGCACTAAAGGAAGTTGCAGGACAAGTAGAACGTAAGGTTGATTACTCTATAGAGTACCAGAAAAATCCATTCCGACACGATCGGTTTTTAGCTTGCGTCTCTTCTAATCATGAAGTAGCTCAACGTATTATTCGTAAAACAGCGAGATTGGCATCTTACTACAATAGCCAATGGTATGTTTTGTATGTCCAAACTCCTAGTGAATCAGTTGACAAAATACCATTGGCAGCACAAAGACACCTGATTAACAACTTTAAAAATGCAACCGAATTAGGCGCGGAAGTAATTCAGAAAAAAGCTGACAATACGGCTCAGGCAATACTGGAAACTGTGGAGGAAAAGGCGGTTACTACTGTTTGTATTGGTAAACCTCACTTAAATTTGTTTCAGATTATATTACGTACCGGTGTTTTTAATCAGTTACTAAAAACGCTTTCAAAAAACGAAATTGATATAATAATACTATCCTGATGCCTGCATCCGTAAAGAGTAAAATACGATTTGGAACCTTATTCCTTTTTGCCTTGTTGTTGATAACAGGTGGGGTTGGCGTATACTTTACAGTTACCTTAAAAAAGGAAGCAAAAGCAGTTTTGCAGGATAACTATGAAACAATTGGTTTCTGTCATATAATGCAACAACAATTGAACAGCCTGGATAATAATTACTCCAGATCAATTGGCCAATTTGAAAATTCCCTGGCAAAACAAGAACATAACATTACAGAGCCAGGAGAACGTGATGCTACCTATTTACTTCGGAAAGATTTTGATAAACTAAAATTCGGAGATACTTCACGACAAAATATTTTAGACATACATAATCACATTCAGAGGATTTTATTTCTAAATATGAACGCTATTCATAACAAAAATGAAAAAGCACAAAAAACAGCAGGAAATGCAGTCGACATAATAATGGGATTGGCGGGAGTAGTATTTATTATAGCATTTACCTTCACTGTTAATTTCCCATCTGTCTTGACTAAACCAATTAGCGAATTATCAGAAGCAATAACGGAGATCACCAAGAAAAACTATAAACATCGAATTCATATTGATAATAAGGACGAGTTTGGGAAACTGGCTGATGCCTTTAATAATATGGCGGAACGGCTAGAGTATTTTGAGAGCAGTAACTTGAATAAGCTGATGTTTGAAAAGAGCCGTGCAGAAGCGGTGATTAACAGTTTGAAAGATGCCAG
>CBFGNI010000146.1:0-7069 GCA_965650105.1 uncultured bacterium
CCTGTGTATGCATTTGCGGATAATATTCTTTTGTATCATGGGTATTTGCTGCAGGGGCAATTCTACACCCAAGTCGCCACGGGCTACCATTACAGCATCAGAAGCAAGTATAATATCGCGCAGGTGCTCCAGTGCTTCCGGTTTTTCTATTTTGGCAATGATCTTGGCGCGGCTTTCTTTTCCTTTCAAAATATTCTTCAATTCAAGAATATCTTCAGCCCTGCGCACAAACGATAAAGCTATCCAATCGATACCTTGGCTAACAATAAAATCGAGGTCATTCAGATCTTTTTCTGATAATGATGGTAATGATATTTTGGTATCGGGCAGGTTAACGCCTTTTTTAGGAAGCAAGAAGCCTGAATTGAGCACCTGTACTTTTACACGCCTGTCATGGGTTATTTCGGTAACCATCACTTCTATTTTGCCATCATCCAGCAATATCTTCTCGCCAATTTTTACGTCCTTATAAAAAGCAGGGTAGGAGATATATACGCCATCCAGGTTGCCCACGCGCTTTTCATTGGTGAAATAGAATGAATCGCCTTTTTTCAGGTCAAGAATGTCATTCTCTATCTCGCCAACACGCAGTTTAGGGCCTTGCAAATCGGCCAGGATCGCCACATTAAGCGGGAAATCGACATTAATACGGTGTATATGGTCAATTACTTTAAGATGTTCGTCATGGGTGCCGTGCGAAAAATTGAGGCGAAATACATTAACACCGGCTTGTACCAGTTCTAAAAGTTTTTCATATGTATTACAGGCAGGGCCAACTGTGGCAATGATCTTGGTCTTATGTAGCATAAAGGAACGGAGGTCTTACACCTGCAAGTTCATTAGTTTTTGTCAAAAAATATAATCCCTAGCCTTAAGTGTCTGTTATGTAGTATTTCACCTAAGTAAAAGTTATTAACACACTGGTATACAAATGTTATTCACTTTTGTCTTTTAACATAGTTGTTCGTACTTTTGCACCCGATATAATAAACGGTTTTAAATAATAATATGTCAGGACAGCTTAAAGAAGTTCGTAACCGTATCAAATCGGTAACCTCTACGCAGCAAATTACAAAGGCGATGAAGATGGTGAGCGCAGCAAAATTGCGCCGTGCACAAGATGCTATTCTGCAAATGCGCCCATACGCTCAAAAACTGCAAGAAATGCTGAGCAATATAGTAAGCAGCAGTTCAGGCGATATGGAACTTCCACTGGCTGACGAGCGTACCCCTGAAAAGATATTGTTGATACCTGTTACCAGCGATCGCGGCCTTTGCGGAGCGTATAATGCAAACGTTATTAAACGTACCCGCCAGACTATAACTGAAAGCTACAGCAGCCAGTTTGCGAAAGGCAATGTTACCATACTCCCGATAGGGAAAAAGGGTTATGAATACTTTTCACGCTATGGCTATAAAGTAGTAGATAACTTCTGGACAATATTCTCTGATCTTAGCTTCGATAGCGTACGTGCAGCTGCACAATACGCACAACAAGCTTTCCTGAACAAAGAATTTGACAGGGTAGAGATCGTTTATAGCCAATTTAGGAATGCTGCTACGCAAGTATTTGTTAGCGAGCCATACCTGCCAATACCAAGAGTAGAAAAAGTAGAGGGCGCTAAAAACGTTGATTTTATCTTCGAGCCATCGAAAGAGATCCTGATACGCGAATTGATGCCGAAAATATTGAATACACAAGTATTTAAAGCAGTATTGGATGCAAATGCTTCAGAACATGGTGCACGTATGACGGCTATGGATAAGGCCAGCGAAAATGCAAACGAATTGCTGCGCAGCCTGAAGATAAGCTACAACCGTGCACGCCAGGCAGCTATTACTACCGAGCTTAGTGAGATAGTAAGTGGTGCAGCGGCATTACAAGGATAGGTTTTAACCAGATATATTTTTCAAGACCGTATAGTATTCGCTATACGGTTTTTTGTTTTTGCTACCTTTGGTGCTGTCATTATGCAATTGCTGTTCAATCTTAGCCTGGCATTCAGGGCTATACGCAACAACCGCCTGCGTTCGGTTTTAACTATATCCATAATAGGACTGGGTATTATGGCACTTGTAGGTATACTAACGGCTATTGAGGTAATGAAAGCAAGCATCTATACCAACTTTAGCAGTATGGGCGCCAACTCTTTCCAGATAACTAACGAGGTTATTAAAAAAAAGAATAGAAGAGGTATGGCTACCAGTGTAAGCGAGGCAAGGACAATAAAGTACGATGAGGCTAAAGCCTTTAAGGAGCGTTTCAAGTTCCCATCATTAGTTGGCTTGTCTATGGCAGGCACCAGTATTGCAACAGTAAAGTTTGGTTCTGAAAAAACCAACCCTAATATATCAACCATGGGGGTTGATGATGCTTATCTTACAATATCCGATACCAAACTGGATGCGGGGAGGAATTTTTCGCCCTACGAGCAACAATTTGGCAGCTACGTATGCATACTTGGAAATGCAGTTGCCAAGAAGCTCTTTAAAACAAAATATAAAAATGCTGTTGGTAAGGCTGTAACAGTTGGTAATATGCGCTACAATGTGATAGGTGTTGCGGAATCGAAAGGCGGCAGCATGATGATGAATACCGATAATACCATTTGGGTACCCTTGGTGAATGCGCGTGCTACATACGGTGCCGAGGGGCGTTTTGTTATCAACGTTATGGTAAAAAATATTGACAGTAAGGGGGTAGCTGCAGAAGAGGCGGAAGGCTTATTCCGCACAATACGCAAAGTGCCTATTGGCGCTGCAAGCGATTTTTCTATCAATCAAAACGATAGCCTTGCCAACTCGTTGTTAGAGAGTATTAAGTATATACGATGGGCGGCACTTATTATAGGTATAGTAACACTTCTAGGTTCAGTAATAGGGTTAATGAATATCATGCTTGTATCTGTTGCTGAACGTACACGCGAAATAGGTGTAAGTAAAGCACTGGGGGCCCGCTCATCTACCATACAACAGCAGTTCTTGTCCGAATCTATCCTTATCAGCCTTATTGGAGGTTTGCTGGGAGTAATCCTTGGCATGCTTGTAGGTAATATTTTTGGTTTGATATTCCATACCGGCTTTATAGTCCCCTGGGCGTGGATTGGTGTTGGTGTGTCCCTTTGCGCAGTAGTTGGTATTATATCGGGTATTTATCCTGCTATAAAAGCGTCACGTCTCGATCCTATAGTAGCATTGCGTTATGAATAAACATGAAGAAATAAACGAGCTGAAAGGGGTAGTTTATAAATCGACCGGGAGCTGGTATAGCGTATGCGATGAAGCAGGTAAATTCTGGAATGCACGTATAAAAGGGAAAATGAAAATTGATGGGGACATTTCATCAACAAACCCTGTGGCTGTGGGCGATATAGTGATATTTGAAATAGAAGATGAAGAAGTAAGTACGGGCACTATTAAAGAGGTGATGCAGCGCAATAATTATATAGTACGTGTATCGCCACACAATAGAAATCAAAAACATATTATAGCTGCGAACCTCGATGCGGCGCTTATTATTGCAACCATAGCAGATCCGCGAACATCACTGGGTTTTATAGATCGGTATCTAATTACTGCAGAAGCTTATCATATACCTGCTATTATTGTTATTAATAAATTAGACAGGCTGAAACCTAAGCATCAGCAGATACTCGCGCACTGGAAAGATATATATGAGCATGCGGGATATGAAGTGTATCCCATCATTGCGCTGGAGCATGAAACTATCAGGGCATTAGAAGAACGTCTTAAAGGTAATACTGTGCTATTTAGCGGGCATTCCGGTGTGGGTAAAAGTACCCTTATCAATCAGTTGCTACCTAATGCGCAACTACGCACGCAGGAGGTGTCGGATTGGAGTGGTAAGGGGCAACATACCACAACCTTTGCCGAAATGTTTGATTTGCCCCAGGGTGGTAAAATAATTGATACACCAGGCGTTAAGGAGTTTGGATTGATTGATTTCGAAAAAGAAGAGCTGTCGCAATATTTCCCTGAAATGCGTGCAGTAATGAATAATTGTAAATTCAATAACTGTTTGCATCGTAACGAACCCGGATGTGCGGTTAAAGATGCAGTAAATGACGGCACCATATCGCAAGACAGGTATGTTAGTTATCTTACAATAATGGATACTATTGAAACAAAATGGTAATCCTATACTACTAAAGTTCAAAATTAATTAATGATGATTGTTTATAATGTGACTCTAAAACTCGATAATTCAATAGCAGAAGAATGGGTACAATGGATGAGGCAGGAGCATATGCCTGAACTAATGGATACCGGTTTATTCACAGGCCGCAGGTTGTGCAGGCTGCTAGAACAGGATGAACTAGAAGGTGTTACCTACGTAGCACAATATTTCTGCAATAGTATTGGTGAGTATAATACTTATATCGACAAACATGCAAATACAATGCGCGAAAAAGGTTTTGCCCGTTTTGGCAACAAGTTCATTGCTTTCCGTACCGTTATGGAAGTAGAATACGGTGATTGAATTTTAATGAGCTGAAACCCTTAATTCTCATGGGTTTCGTCATAGCAATTTTCTTGCCAATATGACTAATTGCTTACCAGTTAAGGGTTTGGAGTCTGCGTAGATTGCTTCGAAGCTGTATAAAATGTGCATAAACTGTGAAAAGTGGCTACTGGCAAGGCTTTTAAAAGATTAAAATTTTTTAGGAATATTTGGTGGTGCAGTAAAGCTGAGTATATTTGCTTATCCTCTTTAAAAATTATTTTCACTAAAAACACAACACAAGCTATGAACAAAGCTGAATTGATCGACATGATTGCCAAAGATTCAGGCATTACTAAAACACAAGCTAACGAAGCTGTAGATTCTTTCACTAACGCAGTAGTAGCATCTTTGAAGAAAGGCGATCGCGTTACTCTGGTAGGCTTCGGTACTTTCTCTGTTTCTGAGCGTGCAGCACGCAATGGCCGCAACCCGCAAACAGGTGAAGTAATCAAGATCAAAGCTCGTAAAGTGCCTAAGTTCAAAGCAGGTAAAGAATTTTCTACAAAGATCAGCAGCGGCAAAAAATAATTTTGCGCTAACAAACTTTGAAAGCAGGGAGTAATACTCCCTGCTTTTTTTGTACTTTCGCAGTCTAAAATCGATTTTTTATGGGCAGAGGCGATAAACGCACAAAACGCGGCAAAATATCAATGGGCAGTTTCGGCAAAAGCCGTCCTGCAAAAGTTGCAAAGAAAACAACCGCTAAAACTGAGAAAAAAGCTTAGTCATTATTAGCCGCCTATCAGGCGGCTATTTAGTGTTATATCTATTTATAGAATTATTACCTAAATAGGAATTAATGCAGTTTCATACAAAAGATATCAGCAAGTTCACGTTCCTGGTAACAGGTGGGGCTGGCTTTATTGGTTCGCATATCACCGAATATTTGCTGAAAAATGGTGCAGGCAAAGTTAGGGTACTCGATAACCTGTCAACAGGTTTTAAACGCAACCTGGAGCCATTCATGGGTATGGATAATTTTGAATTCATTGAAGGTGATATACGCGATGCTGAAACTTGCCGTAAGGCATGTGCGGGAGCTGATTATGTAACCCACCAGGCCGCATTAGGTTCAGTTCCGCGTTCGGTATCCGATCCGATAACCAGTAATGATGTGAACGTAGGTGGTTTTGTAAATATGATAACTGCGGCAAAGGATGCAGGAGTTAAGGCATTTGTCTATGCGTCTTCATCTTCTGTTTATGGCGATGAACCCAACCTGCCTAAGCGTGAAGAGCGCACCGGCAATTTGTTATCACCGTATGCAGTTACAAAAATGACCAACGAACTATACGCTAACGTGTTTGCTAAGCTGTATAATTTCAATGTTATTGGGTTGAGGTATTTCAATGTGTTTGGCCCAAGGCAAGATCCTCATGGGCCGTATGCTGCAGTAATACCATTATTTGTTGATGGAATACTAAATAGTAAACCTGTTTACATAAATGGCGATGGAGAGCAAACGCGTGATTTTACTTTCGTTTTAAATGCGGTTCAGGCAAATGTACGTGGTATGTTGGCAGAGAATGAGCAAGCATTTGGCCAGGCGTACAATGTAGCAGTAGGTGAAAACTTCTCAGTAAATTTTCTGTACAATGCTATACGCGAACAGTTGGGTTTACCACACGAACCTACCTACCGCGAACCTCGTGCAGGTGATATACATGATTCATTAGCGAACATATCTAAAGCCGAGAACTTGTTAGGGTATCAACCTACACAACGATTTTTAGATGGGCTAAAGATAACGGTGGACTTTTTTAAAAAGCTGACGCCAGTCGCTAACTAAGCAGGATATTATACAACAATACTTTAACAGGGCTGATCGTAATCACTACGCAGCCCTGTTATGTTTTTCCTATCTTTAATACAACCGGAATGAACACTTACTAATTGATGATTAATGTTGCTGTTCAGTAACGTGTGTTGAGAAATTTGTGTTGTTGATTTTTAAAGTTGAACATGCTAACCATTGCCATCATTATTTTTATGTACCGCCATTTACGTAAGCGTACATCCATAAAATTCAGTCGTAGTTTTTTTAGAAAAAAGGTGCAGGTGCGGAGGTGATATTATGGCGCTAATCTGCTTTTTCTCCATTTACCATCGTGTAATGTAAATAAGATGCGATCGTGCATACGGCTTGGTCTGCCTTGCCAAAATTCAATGCTGTCGGGAATAATTACGTAGCCGCCCCAATGTGGCGGGCGCGGAATGCTATCGCCAAATTCCTTTGTATAATTAGCATAGTTTCTGTCCAAAACGTCCCGATCCGCAATAACTTGGCTTTGTGGTGATGCCCATGCACCAAGTTGGCTACCTTCTGGTCTTGAATGAAAATATTTATCGCTTTCCGCAGTATGTACTTTCTGTACCACTCCTTCAATACGTACTTGCCTTTCCAGTTCTTTCCAGAAAAAAACTGCAGCAACATGCGGGTTAGTGTCAATGTCCTTCCCTTTATTGCTATCGTAATTTGTGAAAAAAGTAAAACCACCACCCTCAAGCCCTTTCAGTAAAACAATACGGGCGTGTGGTTTGTTG
>CBFGNI010000147.1:0-7008 GCA_965650105.1 uncultured bacterium
CGTAAATTCAGCAGTATTACCAACAGAATTTACTGTATAAGGCACATTCAATTCGCTTACCGGAATGCTTTCTTCTCTGAAGTTAGAACCTGCCATGGGGTATGAGCCTAATACCTGTCCGTTCAGCGATACGGTGAATGTGTTGCCAACGGAAGGGCCACGGGAGCCCAGCATAACATTGAAATTAGCTTCCTGCACATTGGCACCCAGATCAAGCGTAGCCGTATGGGTTAACGCTTTGCCCGGCGATGACGAAAATTCTTCACCCCACCAGCGTTTAGCAGCCTTTTGCGGGTTATTAAGCTCTTGCTCAAAAAATACATGGTCGTCAAAACTATTTACGGTTACATTTCCGGTTGGCGCCTGGCTTTGCCCGCTTATACGCAGACCCGCACCCTGATCGAAATTCAAAAAGTAGTAAGCCTTGTCTTCGTAAATATTTTTTACATGCTTATATACCCTGTTAGTATCATTTGTTTGCCAGCCATCGGGGCCTACAGCATAAAACACAAAATAATCGCCGGGGCCAAAATTACCGTCACCGCCATCGTTCATCCAGATAGCATTTTCCTGCAGCCCGTCTTTACGCGGCATAGCATTAGCTTCAGACAACATATTACCACCATTACCAAATACACGTATGTTGGCTGATGATATATTGGTAACCCCAAGCTTAGTGCTTAGAAAATCATATTCTACTTTACAGAACCCTGTATTGCCAACTGATATTTTATACCATGTGCCATTTGCCAGGGGCGATGAGCTTTGCGTAGTACCGGTAGTACGCATTTGTGGCCCTTTGGGTGCCGTGCTTGTTTCATTTATTATCAGCGATACAGAAGTAAGGCGACTGGTAACAGTGCCATCTTTCTTAAAGGCAGGTATTTGCACTATGGCAAACGGGCGTTTCCTGTCTTTCCCTAATATCACTTTAAAGTTGCTTGCCGGTGCGGGCTTAACGGATGTATCTTTTATGGCCGCTGCAGCAGTATATTCCAGGTCGTGCAGGGTTATCTGCGGCATTGTATATTCACTCAGCCATATCTTAGCTGTCATATAGCCATCCAGTGCATCTTCAGGCCTTGCTGTAACGGTATAGGTATATGTGTCCGCAATAGCAGAAATCGCTGCCATTAACAGCGATAATAGGGCTCCAAATCTTTTCATTTTTACCATGGTATATAGTATAAACTATCTGTTATCAAAGTTAAGTGTTTCGAAAGACATCCTTTTGTCATAAGGCTTTTGCATTATTTTAAAACGAAAACCTTTACATAATATTATAATTTAACACAATGAGGGTTACATTTTTTTTATTTTTCTCGGGTTTGAATGCTTGACATTATGAAAAGAATGCTCTATCATTGTAACACTTTTAACAATTATTCAATCAATTCGTAGCAAATATTTTTCTTTGATTATGAAAAGAACACTCATCGGCGTGAGCTTGCTTTGCATCGGGACAGCTACTCTACTCTCGTCTTGCTCTTCGAAAAAATCAACGGGTGTATCACAAACAACCGGTTGGGATTATAATGATTCCCGCCTTGGTGGTTTTGATGTAGCCAATTACCCCGGACAACAAACCGGACCGGGCCTGACATTTGTAGAAGGTGGCCGTTTCACAATGGGCCAAACCGAAGAAGATCTGACCATTGAAAGGAACAATATACCGCGCACAGTGTCGGTATCATCTTTCTATATGGATGAAACTGAGGTAGCTAACGTACATTACCGCGAGTACCTGTACTGGCTGAGCCGCTCGTACGGCGCTGACTATCCTGCAGCGGTTGCCAAAGCATTACCGGATTCTACTACCTGGCGCAAGGCGTTGTCTTACAACGAGCCATTGGTTGAATTCTATTTCCGCCATGCTGCTTACAACTACTACCCTGTAGTAGGTGTAAACTGGTACCAGGCTAACGACTTTTGTAAATGGCGTACTGACCGCGTTAACGAATATATCCTGATAAAAAATGGCTTCCTGAAAAGGAATGCTAATCAGGTGAACGAAGACGTTTTCACTTCTGAATCTTATGTTTCAGGCCAATACGACGGTACACCGGGCAAAGGCCGCAAACGCGACCTGGATCCTCAGGGTTCCGGCAAACGTAACATTACTTATGCTGACGGCTACCTGCTGCCAAACTACCGCCTCCCTACAGAAGCTGAGTGGGAATATGCAGCAGTTGGTAACATAGGCAACAACCCTGAGCCTGAAACTAAACGCCGTCGTGGTGAAGAAGTTATCACAGATCGTAACGTATATCCTTGGGGCGATGCTTACACTACCCGTTATGGTATCCGTAACTCATATCAAGGTGAGTTCCTGGGTAACTTTAAACGTGGCCGTGGTGATGCGATGGGTGTTGCAGGTGGCTTGAATGACAATGCAGATATCCCTGCACCTGTTTATTCTTATCAGCCTAACGCTTATGGCCTTTACAATATGGCTGGCAACGTGAGTGAGTGGGTATTGGATACTTACCGCCCTACTTCTTATGATGATGTAAATGATTTCCGTCCTTTCCGTGGTAACGTTTACGATGCCAACAAGCGTATAGCTGAAGATTTCCAACTGGAAGAAAAAGATTCTCTTGGTAATATTCCTCGCCGTATAATGACAGCAGAAGAAATGGCTGCTAAAGAACAGTTCAACGGTAATGCACCTGACCTGCGCGATTATCGCGATGGTGACAGTTCTTCTTTATTCACTTACAACTATGGTGTAAACACACTGGTTAATAACGACTCTAAAGTGTATAAAGGCGCTTCATGGAATGACCGTTCTTACTGGATGTCTCCTGGTACACGCCGTTTCATGCAAGCTAACCAGGCAAGCGCTAGCGTAGGTTTCCGTTGTGTTATGGATCGCTTAGGTGCTCCTAACGGAATGAACGACGAACGTGCCGGCAACTATTTTGGCAACAAAAAAGGTGGCAACGGCAGAAGAACCGGTAAATAAAAAATTAATTCTTCTTTTTATAGAAACCCCTTTCATTAGAAAGGGGTTTTTTATTTTTATGCACTAAATACTTTTTAAGTGAATATAGCCGCCCTTTATAAATTATACCTCCAATATCCAGATATACAGACCGATACACGTAAACTAAAGGAAGGCGATATTTTCTTTGCTTTAAAAGGGCCTAATTTCAATGGAAATGTGTTTGCAGCACAAGCATTACAAAACGGTGCCGTTTATGCTGTTATCGATGAGAAAGAATATGCTGCCGACGAGCGTTATATTTTAGTAGAGGATGTACTTCACACCTTACAAGAGCTGGCACTTCATCACCGTAAGCAATTTAATATACCTTTTATAGCTATTACGGGCTCAAATGGCAAAACCACCACTAAGGAATTATTGACCGCAGTACTGCGAAAAAAATATATTACCTACGCTACCGAGGGCAACCTGAACAACCATATTGGCGTACCGCTTACCTTACTAAAAATAAAAAGCGATGCTGAAATGGCTGTAGTGGAAATGGGGGCTAACCACTTAAAAGAAATAGCCGGTTATTGCACTATTGCTTTGCCTACACATGGTATTATTACCAATTGCGGTAAGGCCCATATTGAAGGGTTTGGCAGTGTTGAAGGAGTACGCAAAGGCAAAGGTGAATTGTATGATTTTTTGCGCGAAAACAATGGCATTATATTCCGCAATACGGATCTTTCATATCTGGAAGAAATGGCAAAAGGAATTGAACAACAGATAACCTACGGCAGTGCTAATGCAAAATACATTGGTAAACCCCTAATGCAGGGCTCGTTTCTTAAGGTGGCTATTATGACCCGCGATGCAGAAACAACAATACCCACACAATTGGTGGGCGATTATAATTTCCCAAACGTAATGCTGGCAGTAGCTGCCGGCCTGCATTTTGGTATTGACATACAAACCATAAAGGATGCTATAAGCAGCTACAGCCCCGATAATAGTCGTTCGCAATGGCTGCAAAGAGGCACTAACAACATTATACTGGATGCTTACAACGCCAACCCTACCAGTATGAGGGCTGCTATCAGCAACTTTGCCAACATGCAGCTGCCCGGTAAAATATTATGGCTGGGTGCTATGAAAGAGATGGGCCCCGAAGAGAAAAATGAACACGGGCAATTGGTTGATTTTATCGGTCAGTACAATTGGCAGCAGGTTATACTAGTAGGCCGGGAATTCACAGGGCTGGAAGGCGATTATCTGCGTTTTGATACATCAGCTGATGCTGCGACGTATATTAAGGCTCACGTACCTGCACATGCATCAATACTTATTAAAGGTTCAAGGGGCAGTAAAATGGAGATGCTATTAGCTGCTATTGAACAAGAATAATTTTACTCGCCTACCGCATCCGTAATTTTCTTCAGCATATCGCTGATATCTTTTTGTATTACGGGGTCATTTGTATTGCCACCTTCAGTGGCAGCGTTCGCTGCATACATCAGCAGGCACATGGCTACAAAATCCTGGTCATCTTTTCCTGCATAGTGGGTGCGCATTTCAATGATCTTATCATCGGCAACTTTTACAGCTTTACGTACCGCTTCTTCTTCATCCGCCTTTATGCGTATGCGATAGCTGCGGCCTGCGAGCCATACGTTTATTGCTATTAATTCTTCTGCCATACATTATCACTGTTAGTTGGCTGTTGTACAGGCTGTATTTGCTTTTGCAACAGTTTTTTCTGGAAGAATACCAGCACCAGTACACCTACAGATATTGCCGCATCGGCAATATTGAATACCGGCTCAAAAAAGACCAGTTCCCTGCCCCCAAGGCCGGGTATCCAGGCCGGCCAATGTGTATCTATCAACGGGAAATACAACATATCTACCACACGGCCATGAAACAATTTACCATAACCCTGCCCGAAAGGAACGAATTGCGCTATATGAAAAGTGCTTTCACTGAATATCATTCCGTAAAATATACTGTCTATCAGGTTGCCAAGAGCGCCTGCTAGTATTAATGCGCCACATATAATTGCACCCTTACTATACCTTTTATTCACTATGCGTTTCAGCAGAAAGAAACCAAATGTTACAGCTACCAGCCTGAATAATGTTAACACCAGCTTGCCCATATCTGCATCGCCTAGCTTCATACCAAAGGCCATACCTTCATTTTCTATAAAATGCAACCTGAACCAGTTGCCCAGTACATTTACTTCTTCGCCATAATAGAAATGTGTTTTAATATAGACCTTTACTAGCTGATCCAGTATAATTACTGCTAAGACAATAAAAATGGCATTGCGGTATTTCACTTCTTTTTTCTTGCTGATTAGCGCCAAAGATACATGCTTGTGTGCAACAAAAAAGGTGGCATAAGCCACCTTTTGCATATTTTTTAAATACAATATTTACTCTTGTATCTTGGTTTCAGCACCTTGCAATATTTCTTTGCTGTTCGCATCGTTATTATGCACAAAGGCCACTACAGCACAATTCTTTTCATTCCATGCAGCATCTACATTATAAATAAATGTACGCTCGTACACACGTCCTGGTTCTTTACTGGCAATATCAGCTAATATCTCAGTACCGGCTATTGGTGTTACAATATCGCGCAGGGTATGATGGAAAACATAGTTATCGTCGTAGCGTGTAGCATATTCCTGCACATCTGTTATACTATCTTCTATTACGGCAAGTGTCAGGTACTGTTTAGCGTTCACGGCTGCAGTATATGCAACTTTAACGTGTATGGTTGCAACACGGGCGGTTGCATCATATTCGCTGGTTACCGTCAGGTTTACCGGTGTAGCGGCATTCAGCGCATTGTCAATAGTACCCGCCCATAAACCATCATCCAGCAATATCTGGCCGCTTACGGGTATGCGTGCTATACCTGCAGAAGGCATACTACGTATGCCCTGGTAGATAGTGGCACCTATATCGGTACCATCATCGGTACGCAAATCGTACTTATGCCCTTTAGCTGGTGAGCTCTGGGGGTAGTTTTTAATATGGATCTCTATAGGGAATACTCTGCCGGGATTATCACTTGCTATTGTATTGAGCTTTTCTCTTGCAGGCGGGCACGGAGGGCAGCTTGCACCCGTAAACTCTTCTACCACTACGGTACGCTGTTGTGGCGCTTCTACAGTTGCCACATAAGTAGTATCCGTAGCAACAGGCCCGCCACCAAAATCAATAGCAGGACCTTTTTCTTCGCAAGCCCCTAACCCTAACACACATGCCAGGCTTGCATATAATAAACCCTTTTTCATTTATATAAACGTTGAGCCGACGAAATTACATAGAATTACGCAATTGTTATCACCACCTTTCTTTTAACTTTACCGTGGCAAAACTTTAGAAAACATGGAAGAAAGCAAACGGCAAAAGCAAGTGGGCCAGTTAGTGATGGAAGAATTGAGTGAAGTTTTTCAGCGCGAAGGACTGAATGTAATAGATGGCGGTATGGTATCTATATCGAAAGTAATGGTAACCCCCGACCTTTTAGAAGCGAGAATATATCTCAGCCTTTTCCAGGTAAAAGACGCAGATAAACTGATGCACGACATAAAGGAACGTACCCCAGAACTACGTAATGAACTGGGCAAGCGTGTACGTAACCAGCTGCGCCGTGTACCTGAACTGCATTTCTTTCCCGATGATACGCTGGACTATGTATTTAAGATGGAAGAGCTCTTCAGGCAGATAAAGAAGGACGACGAAGATCTTAAAAACAAGGTCAGCAAAAAATAATGAACCGTACGCTTGTATGGCAACTGGCATTCCGTTACCTGCGCGGCAAGCGCTCGGGCAATGCCGTGCCTATACTTTCGCGTATCAGCATGGTGGCCATTGGTGTAGCCAGTTGCGCTATGATAGTGCTGTTTTCAGTGGTTAATGGCTTCGAGGTGCTGGTGTCCGATCTTTACAAGGCTTTTTACCCTGAAATAAAAATAACGGCGGCAAGGGGTAAGTTTTTCGATCTCAACGATACACAACTTAAAGATATCCGTTCGGTAAAAGGCATTAGTGCTGTTACCTATT
>CBFGNI010000148.1:0-6978 GCA_965650105.1 uncultured bacterium
ACTACATCTGGGTTATATATCTCAAACAGGTGTTCCATCCGCACCTTATCGGTTATATTACCTATGTATGCTTTAATATTTACTTTCTTGGTGTTCTCTTTTATCTCCAGGTACAGTTCGTGCATAGGCGTTTCTGCCTGGTCGCACAGTATAATTATAGAAGGGCGGTAGTTACACAGTTGGCGCACAAGCTCGCTGCCTATAGAGCCGGCAGCCCCTGTTACCAGTATTTTCTTTCCTCTCAGTTCAAAGTGTATCTTTTCATTATCCAGCTTTATCACTTCTCTTTCCAGCAGGTCCTCGATATTGATATCTTTCAGTTGCTCACTGTTCAGTTTACCATTCAGCCATTGCGTAACCGGTGGCACTTGCTGCACTTTTATATTAAATTTCAGGCAGGTATCAACCAGGTAGTTCAGTTTTTCTTTCGAAATATTGCGGTTGGCTATTATCAGCAGGTTTACACCATCTTCTTTCAATTTGGCAAAACTACTTTCTTCAATATCGTATATAGGCAGGCCCTCTATAAGTTTGCCGCTTCTGCTTAGTATTTCATCAACAAAGGCTACTACCTGCAGGCCACTGTTCTGAAATTCGTTAATTACTTTTTTGGTTTGCAGGCCGTCCTGTTTGGCATCATATACCGCTGCCCTGTTTACCACCGCTGCGAAACCGGTTTTAGCGGTTTGGTGCGTTTGATAATATTTGAAGAAATACCTTACCAGGAAGCGGTAAGTTATTAACGAGAAGTTGGAAACGAAAAAGTTAATGCAAATAATAGAGGCAGGGAACAGCAATACACCTTCAATAGAATAGTTAACTATGAAATTGATAGAAAGATAAAATACTGCGGCTGTAGAGTTAACAACCAGCAGCCGGAACATATCTTCGATATTGGTATATCTTATAATCCCAGCATAACTTTTAAGAAGATAAAACAAAACGGCATTGATAAGTAATGCAGTAGGTAATATTATTGACAAAGGATAAGAAGCGATCTCACCCAACTGAAAGTTAAAACGGAATAAAAAAGAAAAGAATAGAGAAACAAGTATGCAAGACAAGTCGAGCACAAAGATCAACCAACGAGGGAGTATTCTTATTTTATATTGCATCTTTTTCTAATTTTCTGCTGATAGCAACATTAATGAATGAACTAAATTTTCTCCCCAACAAACCCGCCAGTTTTAGCAATGCAAAAGTAATATAAAACATTAACTTTTAAGATTATTTAATTATAAATCTGTAAGGATAACCAGCAGTATAAAAAATTGTACCCTGTACTATTATATTTTAATTAATTTGAAAGCCAGTAGAAGGTGATACACATGGATCTAGTAGATTTTTCAACTTTAGAAAGCGTTTCGGGCGGCGATAAAAAGTACTTTGGTGATGTAATTGATATCTTTATCGATACCACTACTAAAGCTGTGGAAAAACTTAAGGCATTGTCCAAAACAGATGACGATCATTTGGAAATCAGTGCCATAGCGCATTCCATAAAATCAGGTGTAGGTATTGTGAAAATAAAAGGGATGCTGGAGGAACTGATACAGGTGGAAAAACTAGCTAAAGACAGGGGGAATATGGATGCCGTGCGCATACATTTGCAAAAAGCGGCTATACTGTACGAAAGATCGTTACCCGTACTCTTAAAAGAAAAGAACAACAAAGCAGCAAGCGAATAATTTTTTCCTTAGCTTTGTTATACGTGTTCCTCAGGTAATATTTGTCCAAAATCTTCCACGGATAATACTTGCCACTCCTTCAATTTCAACACGTTATATTGATTTTTTAACGACTTTATTTTAATATTTTGGAATATAATACCGTACGCAGTAAACTGCTGATGCCTGAATATGGGCGTAATGTGCAGAGAATGGTTGAGTATTTGCTCACCATTGAAGATCCTGTCAAAAGACTGAAAAATGCTGAGGCAGTGATAGAATTGATGGGCACACTCAACCCCCATCTTAAAACAATAGAAGATTATAAGCACAAGCTTTGGGATCATTTGTACCAAATGACCGACTTTAAGCTGGAGGTAAATAGTCCTTATCCGGCCCCTACTCCCGAGCAACTTTATAAAAAGCCTGAGCGCCTGCCTTATCCTAAAAATGCCATCAACCACAGGCACATGGGGCGCAATCTGGAATCACTGCTGAAAAAAGCAATGGCAGAAACCGACCCTGAGAAAAAGCAAGGCTTTACGCAGGCCATAGGTTACTATATGAAGCTGGCATATACCAACTGGCATAAAGAACCTGTGCACGATGACATGATAAAGAACGAACTTGCTGTATTGACCAACGGCGAATTGCAGTACGAGACCGGCGGCTATAAAGTTCATTTCGATACCAGGAGCAATTTCAAACAGCGCAACAATAATAATAACAACCGCAACTTTAAAGGTGGTGGCGGAGGTAACAACCGCAACTTTAATAATGGTGGCCGCGATAGGGATCGTGGTGATTTTGGCGGTGGTAGCGGTAATAATTACAACAAGAACCGTAAATTCAAAAACAACAAAAACAAATAACCTGACGGTATGGGCACTTTCGAAATAAGAGGGGGTCGTCGCATTGAAGGGGTTATACATGCCCAGGGGGCAAAGAATGAAGCATTGCAGGTTTTGTGCGCGGCCTTACTTACAGATGAGCAGGTAACATTTAAGAACGTACCGGATATACTGGATGTTAATACACTGATAGAACTGCTGGCCGATATGGGTGTCAAAGCCCATAATCCATCAGCTAACACATGGGTATTACAGGCTGATAACATCAACCCCGATTATTTTATCGATAAAGATTTCAAAAAGAAATCGGGTAAGCTGAGAGGTGCTGTTATGCTGGCAGGGCCAATGTTGGCGAGGTTCCGCAGGGCGCATATACCACAACCCGGTGGCGATAAAATTGGTCGCCGCAGGCTCGATACCCACATACGTGGTTTTGAAAGGCTGGGTGTGTCATTCGTTTACGATAGCGATGAAAACCTTTTTACGCTCGATGGTAAAAACCTCCGCGGCGCACATATACTGCTTGAGGAGCCTTCTGTAACCGGTACTGCCAATATAGTAATGGCAGCGGTACTGGCGCCCGGCACTACTACAATATACAATGCAGCCTGCGAACCCTATGTGCAGCAACTTTGCCGCATGCTCAACAGCATGGGCGCGCATATAAGTGGTATAGGCTCTAACATGATAGTGATAGAAGGTGTGGAGCAACTTCATGGGTGTACACATACCTTACTGGCCGATATGATAGAGGTAGGCTCTTTTATTGGCTTAGCTGCAATGACGCAGGGCGCGCTCATAATAAAAAATGCCGGGGTGCAGCACTTGGGTATTATCCCTCACACTTTTCAGCGTATGGGTGTTAACCTCACCATTGAAGGTGATGATATACATGTACCCGCGCAGGAAAGCTACCAGGTGCAAAAATTTATCGATGGTTCTATACTTACGGTGTACGATCACCCATGGCCCGGCTTTACGCCCGATCTGCTAAGTATCATCCTGGTGATGGCTACACAAGCAAATGGCACCGTGCTGATACATCAGAAGATGTTCGAAAGCCGCTTGTTCTTTGTAGATAAACTGATAGAAATGGGGGCGCAAATTGTTTTGTGCGATCCGCACCGTGCCGTGGTAATAGGCCTCAACCGCCAGCAACCTTTGCGCGGCATCCGCATGGTGTCGCCCGATATACGTGCAGGTGTGGCGCTGCTGATGGCAGCACTTTCCGCCCAAGGGAAAAGTATTATTGAAAACATAGACCAGATAGACCGGGGCTACGAGCGTATAGATGAACGACTCAATGCTTTGGGAGCAGATATAAAACGAATAGCATAAATAAGAAAGGAGGAAATCGCCTCCTTTCTTATTTCCATTTCTTCATCACTACTATTGCGTTGTGCCCGCCAAAGCCAAAAGTGTTGCTCATGGCATAGTTCACTTCTTTGTGCAGGGCTTTGTTGACTACTACTTCAATACCTTCCGGTATCTCATCGCTTAGTTCTTCAATATTTATAGTAGGGGGTATGATATCTTCCTGTATTGCTTTGATGGTTGCTATCGCTTCAATAGCGCCTGCTGCACCCAGCAAGTGCCCGGTCATCGATTTGGTTGCACTAACCGTTAGTATTTTATCAGTACCCGCACGCAGCGATGATAATGCCATTATCTCACTATGGTCGCCCACAGGGGTTGACGTAGCATGTGCATTTATGTAGTCAATATCTTCAACGGTAATACCAGCCTCTTCCATAGCCAGTTTCATAGCACGGTAAGCGCCTTCACCTTCGGGGTGCGATGCTGATATGTGATAGGCATCGCCCGTCATACCGCCGCCCACTATTTCGGCGAGTATGGTTGCGCCACGTTTCACTGCGTGCTCGTAGCTTTCCAGTATCAATGCGCCCGCGCCTTCACCCATTACAAAACCATCCCTGTGTTTATCAAATGGCCGCGATGCTTTTTCGGGGTCATCATTACGGTGCGATAATGCTTTCATAGAGCCAAAACCACCCATCGATGATTGCGTAATGGCTGCTTCCGAACCGCCGGTCACTATCACATCGGCCTTGCCCCATTTTATATAGTTGAACGCATCGATAATAGCACTGTTAGCTGCTGCACAGGCAGTAGCCGTTATATAGTTCACGCCTTTAAAACCGTACTTTATAGATATAAGCCCCGACATGATATTGATGAGCATCTTCGGGATCAGGTATGGGTTGAACCGTGGCGTACCATCACCTGCTGCATATTCCAAAAGCTGGTCTTCCAGCGTAGTAGTGCCGCCCAGCCCCGAGCCCCAGATAACGCCCACTCTTTCTTTATTGATACGGGCAAATAATAAGCCCGATTGTTGCAATGCCTCCGCTACACTTACCAGTGCGTACTGGCTGCATATATCATATTTACGGGCTTCGCCTTTTTCAAAATGAGCTGAGGCATCATAGCCTTTCACTTCGCAGGCAAATTTTGTCTTGAATTTCGATGTGTCGAATTTTGTTATCGGGGCCGCACCGCTTTTGCCTGCTGCCAATGCTTCCCAGTATGTTTGTACATCATTTCCTAAAGGATTAATGGTGCCCATACCGGTCACTACTACTCTGTTCATAATTTTACTTGGGCGGCGAAATTACTTACTTATAGCTTACAATAAAACAGATTAAGCAACTGATATGGGCTCAAAAAAAAAGCCTGCACTTGTGCAGGCTTTTTATCAAATAAGTGTGTTATTAGAACAACAATATGTTTTGATTGAAAAAGAAAGTAAGGCGTGGCATTACCATCCATTCGCGGCGAAGGCCATCAGGCGTAAGGTCGCGCTGTATTAGCGGGTAGGCACCGGTTACATCAAATTTCCATTCGCCATAGCGGCCAAAGCGTACAAACGCACTACCGGCTATATTCAGTGTAAAACCCTGAGAGCCATCCAGTTCGCGGTATTTGTTGTTGATATCCTGGTACAGGTCGTTACGCAGGTGGTAGAATGCCAGCGGCCCGGCAGCTATACCGGCGCGGTTGCCATAATATTGTCCTTCCACGCGCATCATTACGTCGCCGTTCCTGTATAGCTTGCGCGATAAAGGATAATCGGCAGTACTGTAAGCAAGGTCGTTATCTACCGAAAAACGGTTGTAGTTATTCTCGTTATAGTTAATAATAGGCTGCTGGTAACCGGCAGATACGTTCAGGTATTTTTTCCAATGCATACTTACACCTACTATTACGTCGCTAGTACCGCGGCTTGCCTGGTAAGCCATTGGCAATGCGCGGCTCGATCCATCAGTCGTTGTTGCGCTGCCCGTACCTATGTCAAAGCCACCGGTAAATTGCCAGGTTACGGCGTCGGGGTTAGAAAGGTAATGGGTATAAGCTACGGTAAGGTTGCCCAGCCCACCTACATGCGCCAATTCACCGTCGGCTGCATAATAAGGTAGTTTTACATGGAAATAGCCTGTTTCTGATATAGGAAGGCGTACTTCCAGTTGTGGCATGTTCAGCTTTACTCCTCTTTCACCTTCCGAAAATGTATGCCCAAGCGATACCTGTGCTTTTTCATTTTCGTATATCTCGTCGTCTATCATAACAGCAGAAGCCGTGCGCATAGCGCCTATGGTTGAAAGCCCTGGGTCAGAATCGCCTTGTGCATGGCTTACAGTAGCCGCACCTAAAGACATTGCGAGTGTCAGGCCTAAAAAACTAACTTTTTTAATGCTCATAGAACAGAAATGTGTGTCTCAAATATAGCTTTATATATGTGAAAGTCTAGGGGCTGAGGCTACTTTTTTATGAATAAGTGATAGTGGAGGCGGGTTTACAGTTTTTTAAGACAATAAAATACTATGTTTTGTAGTATATTTGCTATTGTAAAAGACCAGGTCATCAGGAAGTAAAAAAATTATATAATATTTAATATGTTGTTCAGAAATGTTCAATCTCCAAAAAAATGACAAACAGCATTTGCAACTCATAAACCTTATTGGTTGCAGGTCACAACTCATAAATGTCGCACTCGTTTTTTTTATTTTTTTATTTTTTCAACAAAATTGAACAACAGATAAAAATTTGAATAATTCGATTAAATATCAGCTGTTTTTAAGAGATGGCTTACTTTTGCACCATACTTTATATATACCTGTTTTGAGCAAGAAACATAAAGGAAGGCCCGATGGATTGGTTTTCTCTACCGACTCCAATTACTATAACGATTTCCAGGACGAGCCCGCAGCCGATACCCTGCCGAAAGAGAAACAGAAACTGCGCATAAAGCTGGATACTAAGCAAAGAGCCGGTAAGATAGTAACCCTGGTGGAAGGTTTTATAGGCACTAACGACGACCTGGAAGCTCTCGGCAAACAGCTGAAGACCAAATGTGGTACAGGCGGCAGCGCAAAAGACGGCCTTATAATAATACAGGGCGACTACAAAGAAAAAATAATCAACTGGCTGAAGGATTGGGG
>CBFGNI010000149.1:0-6936 GCA_965650105.1 uncultured bacterium
AGTAGTGCCGATGTTCTAGCGCCTTTTAACTTTGATGCAACTCATGCACCGGACTTATTCCCTGTTTTATCGGTGCTTGCTGCTTGTTGCGATGGGGAAAGCAGTATAAAGGGCATCCACAGGTTGATACATAAAGAAAGCAACCGTATAGAAAGTATATCTGAGATGCTGGATAAGCTTGGGGTTATCTATTCTGTAGCTGACGATATCTTATTTATTGAAGGCAAAGAAATATTAGATAGCTGCACTATTGATTCCTATAACGATCACCGTATAGTAATGGCTGCAGCCATTGCAGCATTGCGTTGCGATGGAAAGATAACGATTATCAATGCAGAAGCTGTCAGTAAATCCTATCCCGATTTTTTCTCACATTTGCGTGCACTGGGCGCTAATTGCCAACTAAAAGATTAGTACATGAACAGCTTTGGAAGAATATTCAGGTTACATATTTTCGGTGAATCGCATGGCGCTTCTGTTGGTATAAGTATCGATGGTTGTCCCTCAGGTATTGCTATAACTGAAGGTGATTTTCTTTCTGATCTGCAACGCCGTAAGGCCGGGGCTACAGGTACTACACCACGACAAGAAGAAGACATGCCAGAGATCTTCTCAGGTGTATTTCAAAATAAAACCACAGGTGCGCCTATTACAATCATATTCAGAAATACTAATACACGTTCGGTAGATTATGAAGCATTGAGAGATACGCCAAGGCCGGGCCATTCAGATTTTGTATTGCACGAAAAGTTTGGTGGCTTTAATGATTATAGAGGAGGAGGACATTCATCGGGCAGATTAACACTTGCGCTTGTTGCTGCCGGTGTAGTAGCTAAAAAGATATTAGCAAATGTAAACATCGCAGCAACGCTTATAGAAGCAGGTGGTAATAGAGATGTAGAAGCAGCAATAGCAAAAGCTGTAGAAGAACAGGATAGTATCGGTGGTATTGTAGAATGCCGTGTAAATGATCTGCCTGTTGGTTTGGGTGAACCGTTTTTTGATTCTGTTGAATCGGTTATCAGTCATCTGGCTTTTTCTATACCGGCTATAAAAGGTGTAGAATTTGGCAGTGGCATGCTGGCTGCACGTATGAAGGGTAGTGAGCATAACGATGCAATTATTGATGCGCAGGGAACAACAAATACAAACCATGCAGGTGGAATAAATGGTGGTATTACCAATGGTAATGAATTGATTTTTCGTATTGGGGTAAAGCCAACCAGCAGCACACCTAAAGAACAACAAACATGGAATAATAAAACACAAAGCGTTGAAGCTTTTACTGTAAAGGGGCGTCATGACTTGTGCATAGCACTACGCGTACCTGTAGTTGTGGAAGCAATTACTGCTATTGCTTTGGCAGACTTAATGACTATATATTCATCTCAGCGATCAATGACTGGAAACAAACTTTAAACCCACTATTGAAGCAATTAGTGTAGTGATAAAAAACAAGCGCCAGAAAGTGGCAGGTTCATTGAAAAAGAAAATGCCTATCAATACAGTACCTACTGCGCCAATGCCGGTCCAAACTGCATAAGCAGTGCCCATAGGTAAAGTAAGCGTAGCGCGATATAGCAAATACATACTGACAGTCAGGCTTACAAAGAACCCTATGACCCAAAGCACAGATGCAGTACCTGTTGTTTCTTTTGCTTTACCTAAACATGTAGTAAAACCAACTTCAAATAAACCTGCTATAATCAGTATCAGCCAATTCATAGTGTGTACTTTAGCCGCGAAGGTAGCTAATGTGTTTCAGTAGAGTATGTGCATAAGCACACCAGTTATTCTTCAGTACGTTGAGGGTGTACACCGTCTTTACAATTTTTTATGTCGCCTTTTAATGATATTGTATTACGCGAGCCATTAGTGAGCTGAACCATTATTGTACGGTAAAAAGATCTGCCTGCTCCTCCCTTTGTTGCCAATATACCGTGTATGGTTCCTTTGTCACCGGGTTTTATAGCTTGTACAGGCCATTCTGAGGCCAGCATAGGGCCGGTACTGTTTGCATTATCTATCATTACCGTGGTATCGCTAATGTTGGTGAAAGTCCAATAGACATCATAAGCCGGGCCATCGCATATTTCACCGATATTTATGTTAGTAGTATCGAACTGTATAAATGGCTGATTATAGGCTTTCGTAGAAAAGAATAGCGCTATAAACCCAAGTAAAAATCTCATATTATTCCCCCACGTTAATATCTATCAAAATATTCATCAGTTGTTGTATCTCGTCTGCTTTTTCTTCTTCGCGTTTGTAACGGTAGCATAGCGCCAATTCTTCCAGCATTTTGTAAATAACGCGCCTGGCAAGTATGGGGGTAAAATATTGGTCTCTGTCGTTTGCGTTTATTTTTCGAAGGTAAACATCCACGTCTTTTTGTGTGTACACCATACCATTCAAAGGGTCTATATAAAACTGCACTTGCTGTATGCCTTCATCTTCCTGGCTAAAAAAATTGTGTAGTGTATCTATGTATGCAAACACAAACTGCCTTGGTAGCTCAACAGCAAATATGGGTATATCCAACAGTTCGCACAGCGCCAGGTATAAAACGCCTAAAGAGTAAGCATTACCTTGTTTGCTTTCCAGCACCTGGTTGATGAAAAAATATTTAGGCTCCCGCTCAGTTAGTTCATGCCCTTGTAGTTTATAGTAGTTATACAATATGCTGTTAAATACATTTACCTGCTCCAGCGGGGTAAGGTAGTTATTCAATTCCAGCCATATATTTCTGCGTATCTGGTCGAACTGGGCTAGTATGGAAGGTATGTTAAGGTCAGGGAACTGGTATTTAGCTACCAGTATTGCACCTCTTAATAGTTCGGGTTGCTTTGCTTTGCTCCATTCCAAAAATTCAGCCTGTAGGTCCTGGAAGTGCACACGATGTATCAGAAATTCTATACGTTCCTGTACATCTTCATCAGCTGTTACTTCCCACAGCTGTTCCAGGTTAGGTATTATTTCACGGCCATAATGCAATAGCTTCTCGGCAACGGTATCAAACACCTCCCCGTCAGGATCGTCTATCAATTGTAATAAAGCCGTTATTTCCTTGTTCTGCTGCATGTTATGCGCCATTCTTCACTATTAAATTACGGAAATATTTACGATTTCTTCTTTCCGCGTGCAGTCTTTTTCGGTGGATTTGCTTTTACTTCTTCTATTATCGCTTTTACTTCTTCAATAGTAAGGTTGGCTGCTGTTTCCAATTTGTCTTTTGGTATTTTATAGTTGCGCAAGCCTTGCTTAATATATGGGCCATAAGGGCCTTTCAATATCTTGATCTTCTCTTTCTCGAATATCTTGATGGTATTCTCTGCGGCTGCTTTACGTTTCTCTTCTATCAATGGCGCTATTTCTTCCAACTCAACAGTGTACGGATCCATTTCTTTTTTCAAAGAGTAGAATTTACCATCGTGCTGTGCATAAGGGCCAAAACGGCCTATGTTAACTACTACATCTTCACCTTCAAACAAGCCAAGTTTACGTGGTAGCTTGAATAGTTCCATAGCTTCTTCAAGCGTTATGGTTTCTATGCTTTGATTAGTGCGTAGTTTAGCGAAGCGCGGCTTCTCTTCATCGTCTTGCGCGCCTATTTGCACCATAGGGCCAAAACGGCCAAGGCGCGCTATTACAGGCTTGCCGCTTACAGGGTCCATGCCTAGTTCATGTTCACCGCTGGCGCGGCCGGCATTTTCCATAGTATGCTCAACTGTCTCATGAAACGGATGATAGAATTCATCTATCATTTTATTCCACTTCTGCTTGCCATGTGCTATTTCATCAAACTCTTCTTCAATTTTTGCTGTAAAGCTATAATCCATCACACGCTGAAAGTGCTCGCTCAAAAAGTCGGTCACAACCATACCCAGATCGGTAGGGAAAAGCTTATTACGCTCAGCCCCTGTGTTCTCGCTATCGGTACGTGTAGTTACTATATCATCTTTCAGCGTTAGTATTTCAAGGTCGCGCTTTACACCTTCTTTATCACGTTTTTCTACATAGCCGCGTTGTTGTACGGTGCTAATAGTTGGTGCATAAGTAGATGGGCGGCCTATGCCTAATTCTTCCAGTTTTTTTACCAGCGATGCTTCCGTATAGCGTGGCTGAGGGCGTGTGAAACGTTGCGATGCGCGCATTTCCTGCAGGTCAAGTTTTTGGCCTATACTTAGCTGCGGCAGCATGCCTTCGTTTTCTTCTTCATCACCATCTTCTTCGTCTTTGCCCTCGCTATATACTTTCAAAAAGCCGTCAAATTTCAGTACCTCACCGGTTGCCGTTAGCGGGTCGGGGTGGGCCGATACTTCTATTTTAGCAATGGTCCGCTCCAGTTGTGCATCGGCCATCTGGCTGGCCATAGTACGTTTCCATATAAGATCGTACAGGCGTTGCGTATCCGCATCACCGGCTTTTTGCACATTCATGTCAGTGGGCCTTATTGCTTCGTGCGCCTCCTGTGCCGATTCATTTTTGTTCGGGAACTTACGCATCTGGTAATACTTATCGCCGTATTGCGATGACACTGCATTACGTATCGCATCATTCGCGGTTTCCGATAAGCTTACCGAATCGGTACGCATATAAGTGATATGCCCGTTTTCGTACAGCTTTTGCGCCAGCAACATTGTTTTCGATACCGAGTAGCCCAGTTTACGGCTGGCTTCCTGTTGCAGGGTAGAGGTGGTAAAAGGCGCTGCCGGCGATTTTTTGCCCGGCTTCACCTGTATGTCTTTTACTGTATAATTGGCCTTAATGCAGCGGTCGAGGTAGGTTTTGGCCGTACCTGCATTTTCCATTTTATCGGGCCCTTCTGCTTTGAAGGTTACATTCTTTTTATTAAGGTCGGGCGCCTGGAAAAAAGCTTCGACTTTAAAACTGCTTTGCGCTATAAACTTAGTTATAGCTCTTTCGCGTTCTACTATCAGCCTTACTGCTACCGATTGTACGCGCCCTGCCGACAGGTTGTTGCGCATACTCATTTTGCGCCATAATATAGGTGATATCTCAAAACCTACCAGGCGGTCAAGTATACGCCTGGCTTGCTGCGCATCCACCAGGTTCATATTTACCGTACGTGGGTTTTGTACGGCTTTTTGTATGGCAGGTTTAGTTATCTCGTGAAAAACAATACGTTTAGTGGTTACGGGATCAAGACCCAATACTTCGCACAAATGCCATGATATGGCTTCACCCTCACGGTCCTCATCCGTTGCCAGCCAAACCTCACCCGATTTTTTCGCTATAGCTTTTAACTCCTTGACAACCTTTTGCTTGTCTTCCGATACTGTATATTTAGGTTTATATCCGTTCTTAATGTCTATACCCATATCCTCCTTCGCCAGGTCGCGGATGTGGCCATAACAAGACTTCACCTCAAAATCTTCGCCCAGTATCTTTTCTATCGTCTTTGCTTTAGCCGGCGACTCAACTATCAATAGGTTTTTTGCCATTCGTTATTTTCTAGTTTCTATATATAATAATGAGTCAAAAACTCATATCCGTCGTTTTCGGATGTGTGCAATAATAAAGTTTTGTTTCGAAAAAAGAAAAATACCTCTATATATACAGAATATTTCTCATTCAAAACGAATGTTATCCTTATATATACGATAAAAAGACTAAAAGGTTTAATGCGAAATTTCTTTCCCTCGCATAGCACTGTTATTTTTGCAGTCCAAATTAAGCTATGCTTCCTGAATTTGATAATACGGAGATCGCCTTTCGTTATCGTACCAATAAAGAACTGAAGCGTGCCCAGTTCTTATTTTCATCAATGAGTTCGCCTGTTTTAACAAAGACCGGTATGGCTTTGACCAAATGGGCCATAGCATGGAACTTACCGGTAAAAGGTATTATTAAGAGTACCATATTTAACCAGTTTTGTGGTGGGGAAACAATGGAGGAAGCAGCCCAAACTGCCGAAACACTGAATGAATATGGTGTAGGTGTAATATTAGATTATGGTGTGGAGGGTAATGAAAGTGAAGCGGAATTTGATAAAGCAGTGCCTGAATTTATTAAAGCAATAAACTATTCAGCATCGCAACATAATATTCCTTTCATTAGTATTAAGATAACAGGCTTTGCACGTTTTGCTTTACTTGAAAAAATACATGCAGGTGAGGTATTGACTACGAATGAGCAATTGGAATGGGACAGGATTTTTAATCGTATAGACCGTATATGTTCAGCAGGGCGTGATGCGGGCACAATGGTGCTGATAGATGCAGAGGAAAGCTGGATACAGCAACCGGTAGATGACTTGGCCGACGCCATGATGGAAAGGTACAATAAGCATAAAGCATATATATATAATACCTTCCAGATGTATAGGCACGATCGCTACGAGTTTCTGAAGGTATCTTTTGATAATGCGGTAGCTAAAGGTTATATATTAGGTGCCAAGCTGGTACGGGGAGCATATATGGAGAAGGAGCGCAAGCGTGCCGAAGAGAAAGGCTACCATTCGCCTATACAGCCCAGTAAAGAAGCTACAGATAAAGACTATGATGCCGCGGTTTTATTTTGCCTGCAGCATCTTGACAAACTTGCTTTATTCATTGGTACGCACAACGAGCATAGCTGCCTGGAAGCTGCACGGTATATGGAGGAACACAACATACCCGCTACAAACCCGAATGTGTATTTTTCGCAGTTATATGGTATGAGCGATAATATATCATTCAACTTGGCCAACAGCGGCTACCATGTAGCTAAATACCTGCCTTACGGCCCTGTGAAGGATGTGCTGCCATACCTTATGCGCCGCGCACAGGAAAATACATCAGTTGCCGGGCAAACGGGCAGGGAACTGAGCTTGATAAATACCGAGATAAAAAGAAGAAAATTATAAGTAGCAGACTATAAAAACAAAGCCGCTCAAAATGAGCGGCTTTGTTTAGTTTATTGAAAAACGTAAAC
>CBFGNI010000150.1:0-6931 GCA_965650105.1 uncultured bacterium
TGGAAGGATAATACTGCTCACAGCATATTCATACCATAATAGATTAATTCATACCCATATATATTCTTTTCATTCCTCACCAGATACCTATTTCATATAAAAAACATATTTTACACATTGAATAAAAATTCTGATGAGAAAAACCTTAACTCTATTACTATTGCTGGCAGGCACAATAACTAAAGGGCAAATTCAGGCACCCGACACTGTTTGCGTGGGAAACCCTTTTACGGTAACGTCCGATGACACAGCACAAGTATATACATTCAGCCCCGATGCTACGGGTCCTATATTTTCTGTTGGCAACGCACATCTTACTCCGGTGGGCAGCAATATTCAGATAGGTGCTAATGCCAATATGGTAATTGATAACGGTAATTATTACGGTTTTGTGGTTAGCGCCGATTTTCATTTATTCAGGTTGGATTTTGGCACCAATCCACATAGTACGCCCGTTGTTAACGACATGGGGAATCCCGGCAACCTTTTCAGTTTCTACCCGCAGGGCATGGAAGTGATTAAGGACGGTAGCAACTGGTTTGGCTTTATAATGGATGGCAGTAAGCTGATAAGGCTGGAATTTGGTACGTCTGTTGCAAATATACCTGCGGCTTATGCTATGGACTATAGTCCCAACCTATACTATAGCATGCAAATAAGCATTAAAAGAGATCATGGCAGGTGGGTTGGTTTTATAGGAAGTTTTGGAACACGTTATATCACAAGGTTCGATTTTGGTACTGCTCTCACCAATACACCCACGATATTTAATTTCCCACAATTACCCAATCCTTATACACCTTGTTATTTCACTTTGCATGAACAAAATGGTAACTGGTACCTGCTGGCAACAGATCTTACATCGAACAGGCTTGTACGTTACGATTTTGGCAGCAGCCTGATGAATAACACCCCTGGATTCAATGATCTTGGCAACCCCGGCGGATTATTCAGTTTACCAAGAGGTATAAATATATTACGCAACTGTGGCGGCTTCGATGCCCTGGTAATGAACGAAGGTGGAGATTTGCTAAAGCTTGATTTTGCAAACAATATAACTAATACACCAACCATAACCTCGCTAGGAACCTTAGGCGCACCGGCTTCGATGGAGGAACTGAGCCCGTACTGGTACAATGATACATTGTATATGATGAGCGTTAACTTCTATAATCCTTCAATCGTTATTCAATTTCCGGTATTGTCTTTGCCTAATAGCCAGGTATCCTATTCGTCAGCATTTACACACACATATACAGCGCCGGGCACTTACCAGATAAATATGATGACAGATGAGGGCGACCCACGTGGCGGACATGCTGCATGTAAAACTATAGTTGCGGTAGATACATTTATAATATCCATCAGTGCAAATGGCGATACGCTAAGTGTGCCGGGTGGGCATTTGTCGTACCAGTGGTATTTTAATGGTGTAGCTATACCCGATGCAACAGGTTCGGAATATATAGCAGATAAAAGCGGTGTTTATACAGTGTCAATCGTAAATGCAGGCGGCTGCCCGATAACTGTTAAGGCCCGCGCGCATATTGCTACGGGTATCGATGAAATGAATGCGATACAAATGGTGCAGGTATATCCTAACCCTGCTACTGACCATACTACTGTTGATCTTACGGCATTGAACGGCCATGTGGAAGTTGAACTATATAATGTTATAGGCGTGAAAGTGCAGCAATACCAAACTGAAGGTGGAAAGAAATTGCAACTGAATTTGTCGCAATTGCCACGTGGTATGTATCATGTACGGATAATGGCAAATTCACAAAAAATGACAAAGCAATTGGTATTACAATAATAAGAGGTTTTTATATATAACAACAAAGCCACTCGTTACGGGTGGCTTTGTTGTTACAGCATCCTTATACCTTACTGCGGTATTTGCGTATGGCTGCTTACCGCTATCCTGTTCCATGCGTTGATAACCACGGTTGACATGATGATCTGCGCTATGATCTCTTCGCTAAAATACTGCAGCGCATGTTGATACGTAGCTTCCGTTAGCCCCTGCCGGCTTATCAGTGTCACCTCTTCGGTAACCGCCATCAGCGCTTTCTCTTCATCGGTAAAGAGGGCGGTTTCCCTCCATGCATTCAGCAGGAAAATGCGCTGCTGTGTTTCACCTATTTTCAAGGCTTCTTTAGTATGCATATCTATACAAAAAGCGCAGCCATTTATTTGCGACGCCCTTACTTTGATAAGCTGTTTTTGAATGTGCGTGAGGTTGGACTTAGCCGTAATAAGCGATAAAGCATATACTGATTTATATGCTTCGGGCATTAGCTGTTCGATATTTATTCTTGCTTCCATTGATAAAATTATTTTAGAGCACAAAGCTAAGTGCACTGTATTGTATGAGTCGTTAAACTGGTTTAAGATTTTCTTTTTGCCCTTATTTCGCTCAGGTATTCGGGCGTAAAGCCCAGGAACGATGCCAGTAAATACTGCGGTACACGCTGCACAAAAGCGGGGTGTGCATTGTTGAAGTGATGGTATAGCTCTTCTCTTGAAAGATCGTACAGCGCGCGTATCCTGAATTGCGCCGCGGCGTGCGCGCGTTGCTGCACCATGCGGAAATACCGCTCCATAGCCGGGTATTGTTGCAGCATTTCTTCCTGCGCAGCGTAGCTGATGGCCAGCACCTCTGTTTTCTCTACGGCTTGTATATAGTACGCTGATGGTTCTTTGCTGCCAAAGGAAGCATAATCGGCCAGCCACCAGTTCTCCAGCGCAAACTGCGTGGTTTGCTCTGTGCCATTATCTTTTACAAAGAACATACGCAGCAAACCCTTTGTTACGAAATAGTTGTACTTGCATACATTGCCTTCGGTCAGGAGGTTCTGCTTTTTCTTTACCTCTATCGGTTCGAAGAAGGATAATACGCCTTCCATATCTTCCTCACCTATCTGTGTGAACTTTTGTATGTGGACTTGCAGTGGGTGCATAATGTGCAGCAAAGCTAGGGGATAATTCATTTTAAGAATTGCTTATACTTGTAGATATGATCAACCGCCTTATCTCCTTATTGTTTGTACTATTTGCTGCATTACCTGTTATAGCTAATACACAGGAAAAATCAACAAAAGTTAGTGTAAATGAAATGATTTTCAATTTGCCTGGAAAATGGGGGCGCGGACAGGATTATCCTGAAGGGGGGCAATATGGATTTAAAGATTCTGCGAAAGGCTTAGGATTAATGATTTCTGTGCGCGACCCTAAGAAGATGGAATTCTATAATGATAGTTTAAAAGGATTTGAACTTGCCAAAGCTTTTTACAAATGGGATACTGACTATTGGAGCGATGCAGAAGGCATTGAAATAAAAAAACTGTACGAAGACACCACCAATAATTATATTATATGGGTGCTGGAACATCCTCGGGAAAAAAATGTAATTCTGTATGGCGTAAGGGAGGGCAAAATTGTAGGCTTAACCCTCATAAAATACGAAGAAGGGAATATTGACGAGGACTATGCACGGGTTTTATTGTATAAAATATATGGCAGCATAAAACAGAAATAAAAGCTGCTGTTAAAGGGTTAAACTGGCAGACGTTGAGGTCTCTACCTGTTCTCACAGATTTCATCAACTAATCTGTCATATTCAGTTTGCCACAGTTCATTTTGCATTTCTTTAGCCACACTTAAATGTATAAATAGACTTTCAACCAAAGCTTTTGTTCTCGCAACAAAATGCATTACTTCCGTACTGGTAGATACAAGCTTAGTATGAAATAGCAAGCCGTATATTCCTAATGTTATGGCGTGAGGCGCTAGGCCCGCATCTTTTTCTATAGTAATTCTTGCGCCTTCATGATATTCAATGTCCTCAATAATATATCCTCCTTCAGAACCTGATTGTCCTATAGTTTTACCATTGCCAAAAGTATACCAACCGGCGCCACTTGTGTGCTTTTCATAAATTTCTGTCTCACTACTTATCGAAATTTTATTTCGACTATTTCTACTTTTTATAGCATGAATCAGCAGATCGAGCAATACTTTATTTGTTACCCAAAACAAAGCGCCCAATACCATGATATTAAATTGAGAATATTGCCCTCGGTAAAATACTGTCTCGCCAAACCTGAATTCTGTATTTACTTGCTCTGCAACCCATGCTATAAAATTGATAATAAAACTAAATATGCTCCACCAGGTGCTATGGCTGAAAGTCAAGTAATAAAATGCAATAAGACCTAGCGGTATTAATATATATGGAACATATAATATATTTAATCCCACATTCGGAAAAAAATATATGCTAGCTTCGGTAATCCCCAATATTAATAAGGAAATACTAATGCCAATAAGGTATTGAATGCCTATGTGCGTATAAGGCCGTTCCACTATACTAATATAGGCAACATCTTTATCCCTTCCAAACCTCCTTCAGCACCTCATAGCTATGTATGCGTGCCTGTGGGTCGTAGATATGGCTGGTAACCATTATTTCGTCCAGTTGGGTTTCCTGCTGAAAATGTGTAAGGTTGTGCTTTACGTTTTCTGCATCGCCAATAAATGCATAGTGCGTCATCTCCTTTACGGCAGCTTCTTCGTATTCGCTCCAAAGCCCATCCATACTATCCACAGGTGGTTGTAATGGCCTGCGCTTGCCTGTTATTATGCCCGTAGCCAGCATGTAGTACGATGTCGCTAACCTTTCCGCCTCCGCGTTTGTGTCGGCCGCTATTACGTTTACACAGGCCATTACGTAAGGCTCGCTCAGGTATTGCGACGGGCGGAAATGCTTCCTGTATATATCGATAGCGGTTAAAAACTGCGTGGGTGCAAAGTGGCTGGCAAATGCATAAGGCAAGCCAAACAAGGCCGCCAGTTGTGCGCTATCGGTGCTGGAGCCCAATATCCATATCGGCACATCCAAACCCTCGCCCGGTATGGCACGTACTTTTGCTGTTTTATTATCGGCAGAAAAGTAGTGTTGCAAGGCTATGATGTCATCAGGAAAATCCTGCGCGGTTTCCATGCGGTTGCGGCGTAGTGCTGCGGCTGTAGTCTGGTCGGTACCGGGTGCGCGGCCAAGGCCCAGGTCTATACGGCCGGGGTACAGCGATGCCAGCGTACCAAACTGCTCGGCCACAACCAGCGGTGCGTGGTTGGGCAGCATAATGCCCCCACTGCCTACACGCATGGTTTTGGTGCCGCCGGCTATATAGCCTATCAGCACTGCGGTAGCGCTGCTGGCCACGCTCTCCATATTGTGGTGCTCGGCCAGCCAATAGCGGTTGTAGCCCAGTGCCTCTACGCTTTGCGCCAGCTTCAGGCTGTTCTTAAAAGTAGTAGCTGCGGTATTGCCCTCGGTAATAGGGGCGAGGTCGAGTACGGAAAGTGGTATATCCTGAAGTCTTTTGCCTGCCATGTTTGATCTTATATTATTAGCGTAGCGAAGTTCAGTAAAGAATAGATAGCGGGAGATAGAGAATAATGAACAGTGAATAGAGAACAGTGAATAGAGTACAGTGACAAGTGAATGACATATCTGGAATATTTTACTTTTAAAAGACAATGAATATTCTTTATATAACACTTGTCGGTATAGCTTTACTGCACTAAACAAACATACTATGCAAAACAAACTACTACCTACCATGCTGCTGCTGCTGGGTGCAGCCATGCAAAGCGATGCGCAAATAGTGGTGAATGGTATTACCGAAAAGATACTGGATATACGCCCCGGTACTGCTGAGGGTGGTGTGCCGATGTATTTATACAACTTCAACAACCATATTTACTTCAGCGCGGTAACCAACGCAACGGGCCGCGAGCTATGGCAAACCGATGGCACGGCAACGGGAACAGCCATACTGAAAGATATAAATGCCGGCAGCATAAACTCCGACCCTATGTTCTTTAAACCAATGGGCGGTAAGCTATACTTCTTTGCCAACGGCCTTTGGGAAACCGATGGTACTATAAGTGGTACACAGCAGGTAAAAAATGTAGGCACTTTTTACAACCTGTTTCCATACAATTCATCGTTTTTGTTTGGGGGATACGGCACCAATGGCAATGAGCTGTGGATAAGCGATGGTACCAATGCCGGCACACAAGAACTGATAGACCTGAACCCCGGTATTTCCGACGGGTATCCTACAAGCCTTACCAGCCTTGGCAGCAATGTGGTGTTTGCAGCTTTTGGCGATGCAACTATGGCAACCTATACACCATGGATAACAGATGGCACTGCTTCAGGCACCCAGCAACTATCTACCGTGAATGTATATGCAGACGCGCCCAACGAATACGATAAGAATGGTAAGGAGGGGAGCGACTTTTGCGAATATAACGGAGAGGTGTATTTCGGGGGCAGCGATGGGGTAACAGGCTTTGAATTATGGAAGACGGATGGTACGCCATCGGGTACTGTAATGGTGAAAGATATAACAACGACACCCGGTGGCTCTTTACCGCAATGGTTCAGGGTGTATAGCGGGAAACTCTATTTTTCGGTAGATATAGGCGACCCTGCAGTAGATGGGTTGTGGGTAACAAGCGGTACGGATGCAAGCACCGTGCGGTTGAAAGCGGGCATCAGGATGGGTGACGGAGAAGTGGCAGAATATGCTGAAATAAATGGCACCCTCTACTTTATTGCCAGTGGTAAGGTTTGGGAAACAGATGGTACCGTGTCGGGTACGCATGCGGTGCTTAATTCGCCCGACGACCCCCACCGCCTTACTACACTGAATAATAAGTTATTCTTTTTTGCCACAGCGAATACGGCACCTGTACAGTTCACTTTATTTGGTGTAGATAATTTTGGTAATCCGTTCCCCGCATCGATGCCGATGAGTAGTTTGCTGCTGCCCTATCTGCATACCGATACTATGGGCAACTGTATATACTTTGCCGCTGCTCCTGAAGCTACCCCCGGCGATATAGAGCTGTACAG
>CBFGNI010000151.1:0-6930 GCA_965650105.1 uncultured bacterium
CGGCTATCCAGGTTATCTTTATTTTCCGGTCTTTTACCACCCGATTCTGAAACTTTAGCATTGTGGCGCACATTTTTTACCGATTCATTTTGATTATTCATTTTCATAGCTGTCTGTTTTACATTCAAACCAAGAAAATCATACCACCATTTGCTAAAGTTTGCTGCAATAAAAAATGCCTCGTGAATACGAGGCAATCAAATCAGTATTTGTGCTTATGCAGCTCCACCGTCGCTGGCAGCACCACCATCACTACCACTTAATAATTCAGAAGCTTTGTGTTTTTCTTCTTCTTCATCGTAGTTCACATTTTGCTGCTTTTTCTCCTCTTCCTTACGGCGAAGATCTTCATTAGGCGTCATTGGTTGCTCTTTTTCTTTCTTTTCATCTTGTCTCATGATTACCAGTTTTTATTATCCCTAAGGGTAAAAGTTCCATGCCATCGCTTCTATAACATAACTTAAAAAACAATTCCTTTTTTAGCAAACCTCAACTTGAATAATAATTTCTTTTAATACCATCAATACAATCCTTGTTGGTTTATCTAGACGCCAGCAATTCCTATCCGCTATTTATAAATCTATTATACATAATTAAATTTATAAACTATTGACCAAGTGACAAGTTCAGCGATCGTCAACATTTCTCTCCTCGCGAATAATTTCCCGATTTTGATAATCACGCCAATTGAGACTCAATATCTTTGCATCCATTTTTAAAAACATGAAGGCTGCAATACTCATAATTTTATCTGTTTTCCTATTTACGAATGGCTACGCCCAGTTCCGTACCCAGGCTCAGCAGCAAATACTTACAAATGAAGATTCACTGAATTCCGGTGGCGTTTCGCATAAGCGTACCGTTATTTCGGGCTATGGCAGCGCACTATACCAGCGCGATTTTCACTGGCAGCGTTCAAGAGCTAGCCTGGAACGTGCCGTATTGTTTATAGGCCATCAATTCAATTCACGTATTGCGTTCTTTTCAGAAATGGAACTGGAAAATGCACTTGTTGCCGGTATGGAAGAAAAAGGTGAATTGGCGATGGAGCAAGCATTCCTCAAATTCAACCTCAGTTCAAGGCAGTATATTGTAGCCGGCTTATTTATACCACGCATTGGTATCCTTAACGAAAATCACCTTCCGGTAAACTTTAATGGTGTTGAACGCCCATTGGTTGAAACGCTTGTAATACCCGCTACATGGCGTGAACTGGGTATAGGCTTTTACGGCACTATGAACAATATGCCGCTGAACTATAGTATTGCTGTAGTAAATGGCCTCGATTCAAGGGGTTTTGTGCACGGCACAGGCATTATGGGTGGCAGGGCCGAAGGAAGTAATGCTATGGCCAACAATGTGGCTGTAACAGCAGCACTTCAATACAACTGGAACAATTTCAAATTCCAGGTGTCGGGATATACTGGAGGTACTACCGGTTTAAACAAACGTGGCGCCGATAGCCTGGGATTGAACAGCGGTGCTTTCGGAACACCAGTTTATTTAGGAGAGGGGAATGTACAATACAACAAAGATGGTGTTTCCGTAAAACTATTGGGTTGCTATATATCTTTGCCCGATGCTAATAAAATAAATACGGCCTACGCTACCAATATCGCCAATAGCATGTATGGCACTTATCTTGAATTAGGCTACGACCTATTTCATGCAATGCACGTAGATAAAGGGCAGTTAATAGCATTTGGGCGCTATGAAAAAATAGACCTTAATGCCAGCATACCGGCAACACCGGAAGCTATTTATGATGGTACATTAAAGCAATCGCACCTGATAGCAGGATTAACTTATTTGCCAATACCTAACGTATGCATAAAGGCAGATGTAAGGTTGCAAAATACAGGCGATCAAAACCCGGCACTAGTTATCAACCCTGCTCCTAACGCACTACCCTACCCAACCAACATAAGTTTTTTAAACATCGGCATTGGTTATTCATTCTAAAGATGCAAAGAAGGAAATTCATAAAGACAGGGTGTAGCTTATGCTTACTAACAGCAGCCGGCATGTTTGTGCCCACTGTCACAAGCATTGCTATGGCCAGGGTGAAGCCTTATAAAACACAAGTGAATGATCAAAATCAGGCAGAAATACCTGTTTCTCTTTTTGAAGAAACCAATTTGCAGATAGTTAGAATAAAAGGCACCTTTTATGATATAGCGCTGCACAAAAATGAAGAAGGTGATTATACTGCGTTTCTGATGCGCTGCACACATATGGATAATCAGCTGCAGCTTACATCTGAAGGCTTCCGGTGCAGCCAGCATGGCAGTGAATACGATAAGAATGGCCAAGTCACGAAAGGCCCTTCCGAGCTACCCTTGCAAACCTACACTACCACTGTGAACAACGATCTGATTCTAATAAACATTCCTAAAAACGAAGAATAATATGAACGCTAAAAAAGGTTTATTTGCGTGTGCAGCTATTGCTGTATTGCTTGGCGGATGTAGTAAAGACCCTGAAACAACAGTTGTTGATAATACCGATTTCAATACATTAAAGCAGGAAGTACTTACTAACTTCACTACCAATGTAGCCGTAGCCAGTTATAAGGACCTTGCTGATGCATCTGACAATTTATACAATTCTTTAGAAGCACTGAATGCTAACGCAACTGATGCTAACCTGGAAACTGCACGCAGTTCATGGAAAAGCATGCGTACTATTTGGGAGCAATGCGAAGGCTTTTTGTTTGGCCCTGTAGAAGATAATGACTACGATCCTAATATGGATACATGGCCTACAGATTATGTACAAATGGACTCCCTATTATCCAGCAACAACCCGCTTGAAGTATCAGATATTTCATCTATTACATTATCACTCCGCGGCTACCACCCTATAGAGTACATTATTTTTGGCAACCACGGAGACCGTAAGGCTGCAAATATTACTGAACGCCAGAAGAAATACATGCTTAGCCTTGCAACCGATCTTAAAAATACTTGCCACGCCCTGTATGCCAGCTGGACACAAGCCCCTGAAAACTTTGCAATGCAAGTAATGAACGCCGGCAGCAGCAGTACCAAATATGCTAAAAAGCAAGAGGTATATATAGCCATTGTTGATGGTATGGTTGGCATTTGCGAGGAAGTAGGGGAAGGTAAAATGAAAGAACCTTTCGACGCGAGAGACCCCTCTATTGTTGAGTCTCCGTATTCAGGCAACTCCCTGGCCGATTTCAAGAACAACATCATTGGTATGCAAAATGTTTACCTGGGCAAATACAGACAAGATGGCAAAGGCATCAATGATTTAGTAGCAACCAAAAACAAGTCGCTCGATAATAAAATACAGGCTGAACTAACTGCCGCTATCAATTCGTTCGACAATGTGAATGGTTATTATGAAGACGCTATCATTAATCAACGCGTACAGGTTCAAAACATCATGACAGCTTTAACTACCCTTAAAGAAACACTTGATGGTGAATTGAAACCTTTTGTGATACAATACATAACAGACTAATATAGCAGGTGCAGCTTTGGAAATGAGGAAATTATCTATTCTATCTACAATTATCTGCCTTACGGTAACATTTAGTATGTGCCGTAAGGCAGAACCATTAAATGAAGAAGACTACGACGAACGCCTGAGTGGTGGCATGGCAACCATTTTCGATGAAACGTCGAAAGCATTTAGCCATGCAGTACCAGGCCTGAGTGCACAGGATCAGCTTGCGCACGATCGTGGTGACGCCGCTTTTGAGCAAACATTTGTATCGGCCCCTGCACCATTCAATAGCGGCCTGGGCCCTATCTTTAATAATGTCTCCTGTATTTCTTGCCATCATAACGATGGTAAGGGTACCCCTACTGCGGGCGATGTGAATTCATCGCTGCTATTTCGTGTTAGTGGAGACGGCACAAATGAATTTGGAGGGCCTTCCCCTGTTAATGGCTATGGCGGTCAGTTACAAGATGTGGCTATATTCGGCAAACAGCCTGAATGTAAAATACAGATATCCTATACAGATAAAGAAGTGACTTATGCCGATGGCACCAAGATAATGCTACGCAAGCCCACCTATACGGTCATGAACACTTATGCATCATTACCTGCCAACCATTCACTTTCACCCAGGTTGGCACCACCTGTATTTGGACTTGGACTTCTGGAGAATATACCTGAAAGCACACTACTATCCTATGCCGATGAAAATGACATGGATGGCGATGGCATCAGCGGCAGGCCCAATTATGTATATAACTTCCAAAGCAAGCAAATTGAAATAGGCCGCTTTGGATTAAAGGCAAATACACCCAAAATAGCTGTACAAGTAGCAGGTGCCTACCAACAGGATATGGGTATTACCAGTTCTATTTTCTCTCAGGAAAGCAGTTGGGGCCAACCGCAGTTGGATGCGCTGAATGATGACCCCGAACTACACGATACTACCCTGAATGCAGTTATATTCTACATACGTTCATTAGGTGTACCTGCCCGTAGAAATGTTACTGCACAGGAAGTAGTAGCAGGCAAAAAACTCTTCACACAGATCAATTGCTCAGGATGCCACATACCCGTTATACAGACAGGTGTTGATGTAACACTTGCAGCTATATCCAACCAACGCATACAGCCATTCACTGATTTGTTGCTACATGATATGGGCAGCGAGCTTGCAGACAACTACGTTGATTACAAAGCTAATGGCAATGAATGGCGCACCTCACCATTATGGGGGATAGGCCTGTTTGAAAAAACGAATGGGACTCCATATTACCTGCACGACGGCCGCGCACGCACCATTGAAGAAGCTATTCTATGGCACGGCGGGGAGGCGGAAGTTGCAAAAAACAAATTCATGGCGCTGAATAAACACGAACGTGACAACCTGATAGCGTTTATCAAATCTTTATAAAGAACTTCATATTAAAGCTGGGAATTAATTGTTGTCTTTTGTTGTGTTGGCGACATTTTCCTGCTTTTTTGTTGCCTGGTGTTGTATTATGTTTCAGTCTCGATGCGGATATTATCCGCCCCAAATAAACAACAACAAATATACTAAAATTAAACAATAATAACAACTAATTAAAAAGCTATAAAAATGGCCCGCTATATGCGGGCCATTTTATTTAAACTAAATTAGTATAGTTGCTAATCTCCAACAACCACAAAGCGTGCATCATATCTTTGTCCGTTAGAAAGGATAGATAAATGATATATTCCACTAACCAATACTGACCTTAATTGCAGTTCTGCTTTTATACGGCCATTATTCACGTCTATTTTTGAGCGGTACATCACCTGCCCTACTGCATTGGTCACTACCAGGTCAGCATCTTTAAGCTGAAGCAAACCATTCACTTCACCCTCAATCATAAAATTACCATTATTCGGGTTAGGCGCCAGGGTAAGCCTATCGATAACCTTTATGCTTTCAACACCGGTAACCTGGGCTTTTGAAAGATTGTTGCTGCCTGCTGTTGCATTATTAGTACAACGCCTGTCAGGTATTACAACCAATTTTATTCTATCTGTTTCTTTCAGATCGGCGATCCATAAGCTATCGTGCGTAGCACCTGCTATCGGAGTATTGTTCAACATCCATTGATAAGAAGGATTATTACCACAATTTGTTGTTTGGGAGTGGAACACGTAAGATGAACCTGTATAAACACCTACTATAACTACCGAAGCGGTCACATTAGCCATGGAATGCATCATGACACGGTTACTATTGGTAATGGGAGATGCCGCAGGGCATAGCACATTGGTAGTAAGTGAGCAGGTAACCACATCCCTATCCCTGATCGCAGCATCAGTATAGGTAGGGTTATTAGTACCTACATTAAAGCCATTCTTCATCCACTGGTATATAGGGGCACTGCCACCGTTTGTTATTACCGAGGTAAAGTTTACAATTTCACCTGCGCATAATGTGTCGCCTTGCTTATCACTAAATATATCTATGGTATGGTAGACATACATGTTTACATTAGTAATGATGGCATTGCTGGTAACAACAGGTGATGAAGGGCACGCTACGCTACTTACCAGGTCGCAGGTAATCACATCACCATCGGCCAGGTGGTTATCATCATATACGGGGCTGTTGGTTCCTACTGCGTTCCCGTTTTTTCTCCACTGATAAGTAGGATTATTACCTTCAAAAGTTACTGTGGCTGTAAAGGTTACATTAGTATGAATACAAACAGTATTGGCAGGTGCACTGCTGGTAATACTGATAGTAGGTACTTCTGTTGGATTAACTGTTATTATAAAGCTTTTTGCAGGGCCAACGCAGCCATTTGCTGTTGGCACTACCGATATGGTAGCAGTAATTGGTGAAGTACCCGGATTCATACCTGTAAATGAAGATATATCGCCCGTACCACTTGCAGCAAAACCTATAGCTGTATTGCTGTTGGTCCAGGTATAGGTAGTACCCGAAGTAGCACTACTGAATATTATATCGCCCGAAGCGTTGCCATTGCACACAAACATATCAGGTATTGTATTCACTTTAGGTGTTGGGTTCACCAGTATTGTGAATGTCTTTGCAGTTCCGGAACAGCTACTAGCTACTGGCGTAACGGTTATAGTTGCAGTTACCGGCGCTGACGTTGTATTGGTAGCAGTAAAGGACGATATGTCACCACTGCCACTCGCTGCAAGGCCTATCGAGGTTGTATTATTTGCCCAGTTATAAGTAGTTCCGGTTACTGCTCCACTGAAGCTGATAGCCGTTGTCGATTCAGTATTGCATAGTATTTGGTTAGATACCGCATTAACTGTTGGGGTTGGCTTTACTGTGATGGTTGGTGTGATAGCCGGGCCCGGACAGCCATTCGCTGTTGGGGTAACAGTAATAGTGCCAGTTACATTCGTAGTACCGCTATTGGTACCTGTAAATGAGGCAATATCACCACTGCCGCTCGCCGCAAGGCCTATTGAGGTTGTATT
>CBFGNI010000152.1:0-6904 GCA_965650105.1 uncultured bacterium
GGCTGCTCTAATTTGTATAGGCATTATAGCTATTTACATAGCCATTCGTACATGGCTTTAATACCATAAACCCATTTATCATGATCTATCTATCAGCCGGGCACAACAAACGGCTTGCAGGCGCAGACCCCGGCGCTACTTGCGGCAATATTAAAGAAGCCGATCTTACCATAGAACTGCGCGACCTTATTATTGCTGAGCTTACAGGGCTACAGGCTAATTTTATTACCGATAAAGATGATGAAACCTTGCTAGCTTATGTAGCACGTATAAAACCCGGTAGCGGCAGCGTGGTTTGCGAATTGCATTTCAATTCATCAGCACGCCTGGCCACAGGTGCCGAGGCTATTATTAAGAATGAGTATAGCCATGTGGAAAAAGCTATCGCTGTTGATATATCTAATGCTATAGCCACCATATTAGGTATAATCAACCGTGGCGTAAAGACAGAAGCACAATCGCACAGGGGGCGCTTAGGTATATTACATACTTATGCGGGCATTAGTGTATTGCCTGAAATTTGTTTCATTAATAATGAAATTGATATGAAGCAATACCATAAAAACAAAAATGCATTAGCAAGAAAGTTCGCTGAATTATTAATTGAATATGATGCATTAATTTCTTAATTCTGTTAGCTTATATTATGTTTGCGCAAATTTTAATATGAAAAGATTACATAATCTTGATTATCTGAGGGGTTTGGCTGCATTTGGCATCATGATTTATCATTACTCAATGTGGTCATTTGGAAAGTCTTCTGCGGAAACTTTTTTAGGCAGAGTTGGAGTTTATGGAGTATCAATATTTTATGTATTAAGTGGACTTACTTTATTTTATGTGTATTATGATAAACTGACACCACAAAATCTTCAGGTCGGTAAATTTGCTAAAAAACGATTTTTTAGAATTTTTCCTTTGCTATGGTTTGTTACATTTTGCTCTATAGCAATTTCAAGACATCTCCCAGATTTCACAAAATTATTTTTAAATCTTACTGGGTTATTTGGCCTTGTCAGTTGGGACTCTTATTTCTCAACTGGCGTTTGGTCAATAGGCAATGAACTTGTATTCTATTTATTTTTTCCTTTTTTCATACTGTTCGCAAAATCTTCCAAAATACTTTTCGGTATTTTGAGTGCAGTAATTTTCGGTATTTACTTATACTTCGCTTTCAAAATTTTAAATCCATCAGTTCCCATTACACAACAGTGGAGAAATTATGTGAATCCACTTAACCAAGTGGCTTTGTTCTTAAGTGGTTTCCTACTCGGATATTTCTTTAGAGATAAAGAAACAGGCAATGCAATGGCTTTTTCATTGCTGTTAATAGGATTATTAACCTTCGTATTTTACCCTGGTTCGGGAGATGCAATTGTATTAGTTACAGGTATTAATAGAATAGTGTTTACAATCTGCTGTTTATTGATCTGCTTTGGTTTTTATAAAATAACCTACCTGCTTCCTAATATCATACATAAGCCCCTTACTTTTTTGGGTGAGGCCAGTTATTCTGTTTACCTACTTCATCCATTGGTTTACACTGTTTGTACTTTTTTACTAAAGCATGCTAAAATCACTAATGGTATTGTAGCAATGGCTGTTTGTATTCCCATTACTTTGGTAGCCAGTTATTTTGTTTACACTTATCTTGAAAAGTACTTTATGAAGTTGGGTAAGAAATAATGCAGGATAGTACAATGGTAGTTCCTTACTTCTTATGCTTACCCCGAGGCTGCCGCACTAAATGGCAGACTGATAGTTACTGTATATTCATCGCTGCTTCATCGCCGTTGTGTATGCCATAATAAGGCGGCAGCGGGTAGCCCAGGCTTTCCATAATATGTTCCAGCATTGGCTCTTCAATAGGGTCGTACCTTTTATTCAGGTTGTGGCCATTCACTTTTGCCCATGCCTGCCAGCGTATGGCTGTCAGCGGGTTTTTAAACTCCTGCAATATGCTGTATATGTTTACACCTGTTTGGCGTGCTATTAGTTTTATCAGCAGTACACCTTGTGTGGTGTTCAGTTCTTTCACCTCATCTTCAAACTTGCCCCGCATTTCATCTTCCTTCGTGCTGATATAATCTTTGCGCGCCCTTTTGCTTATGCCCGGCTCGCTTATCTTCTCGTCTATATCATGAAAAACCTTTGTGGCTGCATTGAGGTAAGGCAGTATTGTAGTTATATAATACCTGGTTTGGTTGTACTGGTACCGGTCGTGGTTATTGTCCCATTGGCGCTCGCCCTTTACATTCACATTGGGCAGCTTTACCATTAGTACCGTATCACCCTGTGCACTGGCGGTGGCCGCCAGGCATATCAGTCCCACCATTATTCCCCATACCTTATTCATATTACAAATGTACTTGCAACCCCCGTGCCAAACCTTATAGCTATTTGTTAAAGAAAAAGGGTAAACACCTACGTGCTTACCCTTCTATTCGTTTCTTATAACTGTTTACTACCTGGCTACTGTAAAGCTCTTGCGATAATATTGCACGCCATCGTACAGTCGCAGCATATAGGTACCTGCCGGTAGTTGTTGTGGTAAACTGATAGTGTATTCAGCCTGTGGGGTTTCAGGTTGGGTTTGGTACACCACCTGCCCTGCTACGTTCACTACCTCTATTTTTTTGACCTTTGAATTTTGAATTTTCATCTTGAAAGATCCATCGTTCGGGTTGGGGTATAAGCTAAATACGTCATCGTTAGCTAGTCCGCCCACACCGGTAGCAAAGTTCACCTCTACGGTATCGCTGCTAACGGTTTTTACATTAGCGCAAGGGTCGCTGGTGGTTACTATGCAATTTATCTTATCGTAGGGCGCCAGTTTATCAGTACTCCATATAGCGTAGATAGCGCTCCATACATCCTGCCCGTTTTTCTGCCATTGGTATTGCGGGTCGTAGCCGCCACTTACCACGGTAGCACGGAAGGTAACAGGCTGCCCCGGTATAGCCTGTGCGGGCAGGGAAGATATTGTTGCCGAAAGATCATTCACTATGGGCAGTACGGTCATGCCTACTTTATTGCTGTAGAGTGTCAGGTTATCCCCGCAGTTATTCTGGCAATAAGTACGGCAATAAAAAGTATCGCCGGTGGCGTAAGAAGATACAAACCTGAGGTTCGTTTCGCCCGGTACGGCCACCCCGTTTTTAAACCATTGGAAAGTTGGGTTGATAACACCATTCATAGGTACGGTAACAAATGTTACTACCGTTCCTTCGCATACGGTATCGTTAGGGCTTGCATAGTTGCCAAGATATGGGTCGGCGTATATCACAGCATCTGTAGTATCGGGCAGCGAATAGCAACCGTTCACCACGGCTTTTACAATGTAGTTGCCATCGTTTATTACTGCCGATGGATTGATGACCGGGTTTTGCTGCGTGCTGTTAAAGTTGTTGGGGCCCGTCCATATATAGCTTACGCCGGGTGTGGCGCAGGTAGCGGTAAGGTTCAGTGCTGCACCCATGCATAGCGGTCCGTTGTTAGCGGCTACTGGTGTAGCCGTGGTTATTTGTACGTTTACCGATATGTTGGCCTCTGCGTGGCAACCGTCTTTTTCGCCAAATACGGTATATACACCCTGGTCGGCATAGGTGGTAGGCGTGCGCACAGGGTTTTGCATGGTACTGGCAAAGCTGTTAGGGCCTACCCAGCTAAAGCTGGTGCCTGGCAATGTGCTGGTAACATTCAGTTGCATAGTGGTGCCGGGACATACGGGGCTATTGCTGGTAGGCATAAGTACCGGTACGGGCTTTACCAATATATCCAGCGTATCGCTGGCCTTGCAGGCATTGAGTGTAGTGGTTATAGCATATTTACCGCTGTGTACGGTAGATGCAGGCGCTATAAAAGTATTTTGGTTGATGTCGCTGAAGCTAGCGGGCCCCGTCCATGCATAAGTAACACCGGTAACCGATGCGCTTGAGTTCAGGAAAAGAGTGTCGCCCTCGCATACAGGTGCATTGGTAGTTGCACTTACCGTATGCGGCGGGGTTATGCGTATAGCAACCGTGTTCGATAAAGAACTATCTACCGGGCTGCTGCTTACCACGCGCACGCGGTAGCCCGTGCCTGCCGCTGTGCTTGCCGGTATGGTGGCACTTATATTGCCTGCCGCTGTAGAGGTGACAGAACCAATTATAGTGGGCGAGGCAAAACTACCTGTGGCGTTCGATAACTGCGCTGTAAATACATTGCCGCTATTGAAAGTGCTGCCGGGGTATAATGAATAGGGTATGGTTATGTTGGTGCCTGCACAAAGATCGGCAGTGGTAAAATTGATGCTGATCTTATTGGCTTGCTGCAGTACTACCGAATCGATATAATAATAACAATAGCCTGAAGGGCCGCCTGCCGATGAAATGGTGCCCATTGCATAAGTTTCGTGCAGGCTGCCAATGGCTATAACGGTATAGGCCGAATCGGGTATAAATGTTTGCGTAACCCTTACCCAATTAGCGGTATCGGTTATAGCGCCGTAAGAAGCGTAGCTAACCGTCTGCATGCCGGGGTTTAGTGTAACCGGTGAGCCATAATAGGTAGACGGAAAAGAAGGCGTACTTACAAAAAACATAGCGCCTATATCATCGGTACCCCAGCCCGATTGGTCACCCAGCGCTATCGACATTGACAGCTCATAAGGCACACCTGGTGTTAGTGCCGCTATAGTGGTAGCGATATATTCTTTATAATCGTTTCCGGGCCCGCTGCTTAATATATTAGTGAAGGAATAGCCACCGGCATATCCTTGCCCATGTGCCGCATCTTCTACTCCAAAGGTATTGGTAGGCACACCTACTATGGTGCCACCGTTGCAACTATTAATAAGATCGGACGTGCCACCATGCAGCGGGAACCAACCCGTTGCGTAAGGCACTTGCGAATATACCGTAGGGCAGATAGTATAATTTTCAAAACTGCAGTTAGAGATCAGGTTCTGTGCAAAGGCAGTATGAAATGAAAATAGGGTTGCCAGGACCAACCAGGTTTTTCTCATAAAAGGTTGTTATCGTTATTCAATAAAGATATGGATAATATGCTGCATTTGTTACATGTTTGTTAATGCCTGTAAGTATAAAAAGGGTGTTTTTCACCTTGCGTCTTAAAAACATGCTTGCTAACTTTAACCACATGATGTTAATGGACGCGCTGATGTTGATTTACCCCTTTTCTTACACAATACACAATGGGCATACTGAAGTGACAGTTGATATGCATGACGACACTTATTTCTTCTATATACGCCGCAGCGACAATGTAAAGAAGATGTGGAGTGTGGAAAAACGTTCGGCTATGAGCAATGCCAGCCGCGACAATAATGTACGCGATGAAGACTGCATAGAAGCCGAAGCTGAACTCCTGCGGCTGGAAGGGGCAAGCAAATAACACCGCCCTGCTTGCGCGCTATTCCCTATTTTTACATTGTACCATTTGCACTTCTATATGCTGATACCTAAGCCACCTGTAGGCGAATACCCGCCCTATGCCATAACCTATATCGATAAAGTACCTAACGACGGCCAGGTATTGGTGCACCTGCAAAACAATATGAACATGCTGCTATCGCTGGCCGTCAAACTCAGCGATGAACAACTGGCGTACCGCTACGCACCCGGCAAATGGACCATAAAAGAAGTACTGATACATATTGCCGATACTGAACGCATATTTGCCTATCGCGCACTGCGCATTGGCCGTGGTGATACTACACCGCTGCCGGGTTTTGAGCAGGACGATTATGTGCCTGCGTCGCATGCCAATGAAAGAACCATTGCAAGTATTATGGAAGAGTATGAGGCTGTGCGTAAGGCTTCGCTTACATTGCTATATAGCATGCTGCCCGGTGCCTTTACCAATATTGCCGCCTGCAATAACGCACCCGTTAGCTTGCGTGCATTAGCATACATGATAGCAGGTCATGAAATGCATCATGTAGATATTATTAAGGAAAGATATTTGTAGTATCAATTATTATAGATTCCAGCTGCTTACCAATACATATATACTTTATTTGTTTCACACAGGCTGTTTGCCTGATCTTTAAGGCAACAATTGAACATTTTTTACCCCATGCCAAGGCTGGTAGGGTTTTTATTACTACATACATTTAAATGAGTTAGGCCATGAACTATTTAAGTGAGGAGAAGGATATTTTATTAGCGGAAGACGATTTGGACGATGTCGATATTTTTAAATGGGCAATGGACAAAACGAAAATACCACACACCATACGCCATGCTGAAAACGGTGAAGTGCTTTTTGTACTGCTAAAACAAAAGATACCTTATATACTGTTTTTAGATATTGAAATGCCTTGCAAAGACGGCTTATCCTGCATTCTTGAAATAAGGAAAAACAGGGAGTACGATAATTTGCCGGTCATTATATATACGTCCTATTCTTCCGATAAATATGTGGAAGAAACATATCGCAGCGGCGCCAATTTATACATAAATAAAATGGGTAGCATGGAGCATATTATCGACAACCTGAAAAAAGTGTTTTCAATAGACTGGAAGAAATATATGCACTACCCCGCGCGCGATGAATACCAGGTGAGCTAATATCTATTTGCCGCTTGCTACATCCGATATTTTTCTGATGTTCTCATCCAGGTCTTCAGCTACTTGTTGTATATCGCGTATTATTTTGGCGTTTATACTATTGTTCGGGTTTTTATTATCAAACAGCAATACTAAGCCCATAATAGTTGCCAATGGCCCGCGCACCTGGTGGCTTTGCCATAGTGCTATTTCTTTCAGGCGTTTGTTTTGTGCCTGTATTTCGCGGGTATAGTTGTAGGTGTCGGTTATATCGTGCGCTATGCAGCTTAGGCCGCTTATTTCTCCGTCTTGCTCTATTATCGGGCTAAAGCTTACTTCTTCTATCATTT
>CBFGNI010000153.1:0-6832 GCA_965650105.1 uncultured bacterium
TCGCGGTATTTGCTTGTTAACGAAGAAATGATCATACCCAAACCCAAACCCAGCACTCCCATCATCAATATTAATACTGGAAATAAAAAAATAGCTGCATTAGGATGTACTGCATCTGTTGTTATGAGGTAATATACCCATACAACGAAAAATAACAATAGCTGTATAGCCAACTTTACAAGGTTTGATGCCACTATTGATAATGGCATAACAAGCCTTGGGAAATATACTTTGCCAAATATCGAACTGTTGTCTTTAAAGACAGTCGCTGTCCGGTTCAGGCATTCCGAAAAATAGTTCCATAATGTGATGCCCGCCATATAAAACAGAAACATTGGTAAGCCATCAGTTGATACGCCCGCTATGCGCCCAAATACAATAGCGAATGTAATGGTAGTGAGTATAGGCTGTGCAAAGAACCAGATAGGTCCTAAAATAGTTTGCTTGTACGTTGCAACAAAATCACGCCGTACAAGCAACATTAGCAAATCTCTATAATTCCAAACCTCTTTAAGGTTTATATTAAATATACTTTTCTCTGGCTCTATAACCTCCGTCCATCTTTCACTTTGTAATTCAGATGATACTGACATGCGTTATTAATAATATTATTCTCATAAATATAGTGTTAATACGCAATTACCAGAAACTGATTTCTATTATCTTTTTAAAAGGTGCGACTCATATGTTTTAAACGGATCTCCAAAATATCCGTACCTCTTTAAAAATTTCACCCCGTTGAAGATGATAGCAGGATTATGTATTTTATTTTCAACATACAAGCTATTAAATTCTGCAAGTTCACTTTTATAAGTTTTTGCTTGTCTTACTACAAACAGGTTGATATTCGCATACTTAGAAATGATTAATGTATCTGTAACAATAGATACCGGTGGTGTATCTATTATTATTACGTCAAACATCTCTTGAAGATCATTTATTAACTGCAAGGTTGATGGATAAGTAAGCAAGTCACCGGGGTTGCTTGGTATGTTACCGCAACTAACTACATATAGGTTATTATGCAAACCTGAACGCTTAATAATGTTTTTTAGCTCTGCGTTACCATTTAAGTAATCGCAAACACCCGGGCCGCTTTCAATATTTAAAGATTCGAATAGTTTTGGTTTGCGCAAGTCAAATTCCAGAATGATAACGCGCTTGGTACTTAATGCCAGAATAAGGCCCAGATTTACAGCTGTAAATGTTTTACCGTCACCACTATCCGAAGAAGTTACCGTAATAATCTTATTATTATTGATAAAGGGAGGCAGTTCAAGGTTTGTACGCATAGTTCTGAACTGTTCAGAAACTATTTTATTTGTTACAGAATTGGTTGAGTTTATAGCCACGCTACCATACTTCATATCTTCCTGCTTAATATGGCTCACAATTCCTAACATCGGGATATCTGTAAGCATCACAATATCATTTTCATGCAGAATACGTTTGTTCAGCAACTCTAACAGGAACAATATGAATATTGGCAGTATAAGCCCCAGGAAGAAAGCCAGCCCGTAAATATTATTCTTAATAGGGCTAATTGGACTGCTGCCCGCATACGGAGGTATTAATACCTTCGATTTATTAGATTCATTATATGCAGTCAACTCATTTTCAATGCCCTTTTGGTATAGATACAGGTACATGTTTTGAAGCACATCATAACCACGTTTTACTTCGGTTATTTGCCTGTCCGCGCCTGCAATATTTCTTGCATTTTGGTCAGACTTAGTTTCAATACGCGTAGTAACCTCAATATTATTATTTATTTCATCAGATATACGGCTTAAAACATCCAGTATCCTCCTTTTCAAAGCTTCCAATTCTATTTGTGTTTGAATAAGAAATGGATTGCTCCTGCCCAATTCCTGCACTTGCTCTTGCGTTCCTAGTTTTTGAACTAATTGATTATACTGGCTTACCAGTCCCTTCAATATTTCATCTTCAAGGCCTAAAGGAACTATGATCTCATAATCGCTGTTCAGAAGAAGATTTCTCAGGTTTATAAGTGATTTTCTTTTGGTATAAAGCTCGTCTAGCTCTTTTTGTGTATTCTTTTTTTCAGTAACAATTGTTGTAGTTTGTTGTCCCGGGTCAATTACATCTACTGTCAATTTAATACTCTCAACAGCCGAATCAACAGCTTTGAGGTTCCTCATCATATCATTTTTACGCGAATTGATGAAGTCCCTGGCGCTTTGCACCGATTTATCGATGTTCGCTAACTTGGTTCTATAATATAATGCAATAACAACATTCAGAAAATCCACCCCTCTTGCCGGAAGATTATCTTTATATAACAGGTCAATTACACTTGTACGTCCATCAGCTGAAACCACCTGGAAATTACCAAGCATATCTTGTACCGTGCGGCTATTATTAGTTATAATAATTGAAATAGGATTAGATAAATAGCTATCTCCTCCCTCCATTTCATTAAACACTATTCTAAAAGTACCATAAGGGCGTGTTACCCATGTATCGACAGGAACAGCAAATGTCTTACCATCTTCCGTTACCTTAAAGGTGCCATTTGTGGCATATTGTATTGTAAGGTCTTTTCTATTACCTAGAAACCCGGGTGCCTGAAATTGAACTTTTACCGGACAGTCGCCATAAAGTTCTTTCTCACGCAATTTAACTGTGGTAAAATAAGAAATATTAAGGCCTAGTGAATCTACAGCCTGTGTAACAATATCTTCCGATCTTAACAGATTAATCTCGTTATATAGATTAACCGGCTTTTTCGGTATTATATCCAGCTTATCCAATACACCACTTGTAGCACTTACTTCTTCCGATATTAAAAGTGAGCTTTTAATAAGATATAATGGCTTTGTAGCTTGCAGATACAAATAAGCTGCAATAAGGAAGATTACAACAGATAATAAAATCCAATACCAATTGCCTAGTAAGGAACCTAAATACCTTTTGAAATTAAAAGTAATTTCTGATCTCGAAGCCTGATTATTTATATTTATTGGTTGGTACTCCATTTGGGCCTATGTATGTATATACAATATATTATTTACTTATTTGAGAAACTGCATATATACCACCTAACAAACCAAGTAGGCCTGATATAACTGGTAAATAAAACTTCACAAACTGATTGTTACTGCCCTGCCTAACAGCTGCTGCAGCTTCTACATATACTATATCGTTTTGCTTTAAAACAAAATAAGGATTGGTAAATGCGCTACGGCTACTCAGATCTATACGGGCAAATTGTCTTTTGCCGTCAACTTCTCTTATTACCATTACATTATCTCTTCTGCCTGATAACATAATATCACCTGCGGCAGCCAGGGCCTCCATAACGTTCATTCTGTGATTAGGGGCTATAACCACACCAGGATAGCGTACCTCACCTATTACAGTTACCTTGTAGTTCAATATACGCACCTCAACCACAGGGTCTTTTATATATTCAGATTTAAGACGCTGCCCAATTTCGGTTTTAATTTGCCTTAAAGTCATACCTGCAACATGTAACTTACCTATTACAGGATAATCAATGAATCCATCCGGATCAACAAGAAATCCTTTTTGGTTACCACCACCAGCGCCACCGCCACCACCGTTACCACCTATATTAGGTGTCAGGGTATATTCAATACCTCCGTCATTAAATATCTTTACAGGAGTCTTTTCGGTAAAATCACTGATGCTCGATATATTTATTGCCAGGATATCATCGGGTTGTATCAGGCTTTGTTTATAGGGCATGATCTCCGTTATTAATACCGTAGTATCAGTTTTTCTATTGTCTTTAAAATATACAGTCTGCTCAGGCACAGAACATGCCGCTACAAATAATATTAAAAACAAAAATACAACGCTATACTTATATCGCATATATGCTTATATTTATCAATTGTCAAAGATTGCATGAAAATATTTAATTCTGCAAAAAATTGCTATGCTTTGCATATCGTTAACACAGCGATTCACGGCTAAAATAGGAAACGATGATTAAAATCATTATTTGATTTACATTGTTTTTTACATGTTGATAAAAAATGTATTTTTAGCCCACTATGTCAAAAGTCGCACTCATTACAGGAATAACAGGTCAAGATGGCGCATACCTTGCAGAATTATTGTTAAATAAGGGATATACGGTTCATGGTATCAAAAGAAGAAGTTCTTTATTCAATACAAACAGAATTAACCACATTTACGAGGACCCTCATTTCTCTAACCGACGCTTCATACTACATTACGGAGATTTGACCGATAGCACCAATCTTATACGCATAATACAAGATGTGCAACCTGACGAAATATACAACCTTGGTGCCATGAGCCATGTTAAGGTGAGCTTTGATACACCCGAATATACAGCTAATGCAGATGGAATAGGCACTTTACGTATTTTAGAAGCTGTCAGATTGTTGAATCTGACTAAAAAGACAAGGATCTACCAGGCATCTACATCAGAAATGTATGGCTTGGTTCAGGAAGTACCACAATCCGAAAAAACACCATTCTACCCTCGCTCACCCTATGGAGTAGCCAAATTATACGCTTACTGGATAATGGTAAACTACCGTGAGGCTTACGATATGTTTGCTTGTAATGGTATTCTTTTCAACCACGAAAGCCCGTTAAGAGGTGAAACATTTGTTACCCGCAAAATAACACGTGCAGTAGCGCAAATGGCTTTAGGCTTGCAAGATAAACTGTATGTGGGCAATTTGAATGCCCAACGTGATTGGGGGCACGCCAAAGATTATGTAGAAGCTATGTGGCTAATGTTGCAACAAGATACAGCTGAAGATTATGTTGTAGCAACAGGTATTACAACTACAGTAAGAGACTTCATTAAAATGTCGTTTGAAGTATTAGATGTAGAATTGGAATTTATTGGCGAAGGCGTAGATGAAATTGGCTACATCAAATCATCTAAAGAACCAATCTTTAAAGAAGGTCAGCAAGTAGTATTTGTTGATCCTGTTTATTTCCGCCCTACAGAGGTGGAGTTATTGATAGGCGATGCCACAAAAGCAAAACAAAAACTGGGTTGGGAACCCAAATACACACTGAAAGAACTTGTTCATGAAATGGTAACATACGATCTTGAATCATTCAGGCGCGAAAAAACGTTGAAAGACGCAGGTTTTAATATCTTACCACAATACGAATAAAGAATTGATGCAAAAAAATAGCCGTATATATGTGGCAGGCCATAATGGTATGGTTGGCAGTGCTATTACAAGAGTATTAAGGGCAAATGGCTACAATAATTTAATATTAAGGTCCTCCAAAGAAGTGGACTTAAGAAACCAAAAAGAAGTAGCCGATTTTTTTGCCCTGGAAAAACCTGAATATGTTTTTCTGGCTGCAGCTAAAGTAGGTGGCATACTTGCAAACGATACTTACCGTGCCGATTTTTTGTACGACAACCTGATGATACAAAACAATGTCATTCACCAGGCTTACGTAAATAAGATTGAAAAACTGCTCTTCCTTGGTTCTTCTTGCATTTACCCTAAGCTAGCACCACAACCACTTAAAGAAGAATATTTACTTACGGGTTTGCTGGAACCAACCAACGAGCCGTATGCAATAGCTAAAATAGCAGGCATAAAAATGTGCGATGCATATCGCAGCCAGTACGGTTGCAATTTCATTTCAGCCATGCCTACAAATTTGTATGGCCCAAACGATAATTACGACCTCAATAATTCACATGTGCTACCTGCTATGTTGCGTAAGTTTCACGATGCAAAAGTGAATAACGCACCATTTGTAACATTATGGGGCACAGGAACGCCCAAACGGGAGTTTCTATATGTTGACGACCTTGCAAAAGCATGCCTATTTCTCATGCAGGAATATAATGAAGCTGGCCATTTAAATATTGGATATGGCACGGACATAAGTATTGCAGAACTGGCAAAGCTTGTAAAAGAAATTACCGGTTATACCGGTGAAATCAATTGGGACACCACCAAAGCCGACGGCACACCTAGAAAGCTAATGGACTGCTCGAAAATAAATAGTATGGGGTGGAAACCTGTTATTGATTTGCAAACGGGCATCCATTCAGTATATAAAAACAAATTCAGTAGTTAAATTTGTGGTACTTTAAACAGTGTCATAAAAAAAATGAAAAAGACAATCTTACTATTACAGCTTGTAATTATTGCTATTGTTGCAAATGCGCAATCTGTATCCGTACCAACTATTAATGCGCCGGCATATTTAAATATCGATTCATCGGTAACTACCACACCTGCCATGAACGATGCCATGATGGCTAATGCTCATGACTATAGTATTAAAAGTGCTGACAGCTCACTCCCTGCAGAAAAGACATTTATTTATGTTAACAATGCTGCCCAGCAATTGAAGATTATTTACAGTGTTAAAACCAATAGATATGGCACAGTAGTAAACCGCATAAATGTTAGGGGCAAAGTAGAAGAACTGCTAAAAATATATAATGCTTTCTTTCATGCCGACCGTTCATTAGATATTGTAAAGAACACCTATCAGCTTGATTATTTCATGTATAACGGCCGAAAATTTTATGCCCGTTTCGACCCCGATACTGAAAACAATGCCGGTACCGATAACTGGTCCATTATAATAGGTAAATACTAAAGAGAAACTGATATTACTCCAATAAGGCCGCTGTTGCGGCCTTATTAATTATGGGTAAACTCCTCTATATTTACGTATCAAATTTCCAACTATGAAGAAAATATGCTTACTACTTCTTGTAAGTGGCATCATGCTATCTACCCTATCGCATGCCCAACCCAAGCTGATAGAAAAGATATCGAAGGAAGGTGATGAATTGGTAATACCTTATGAAAAA
>CBFGNI010000154.1:0-6771 GCA_965650105.1 uncultured bacterium
TCCATCATATTTACACAATACCAAAGCCACCCCAACCCGGTGGCTTTTTTGTTTTCTGTATTCTGATGTTCATTATGGTTCTGCGATATCAATTAGTTTTTACTTTTTAATTTTTACTTTTTAATTTACAAGGATGCAAAAATTACTGAACCTATCGGCGGTGGCACTGTTGGCTGTACTTAGCCTGGCCGGCTGCAAAAAAGATAAAGCAGAAGAACAGATAACCATAGTGAACCGCGCTACCGAAGAGCTGACCTTCGATGTGTATAGCAGCATGGCTGCCTATGCCTCCGGCCAGTCGCCCGTGCTGCGCAAAGTATTGCCCCCCAGCGATAAACTGCTGCTGCCCCTCAGCACCCTTACCGCAGGCAACACTTATTATATCGACTGGTATAACGAAGACAATACGCTGAATAACTGGTTCAACGATGCATACCCCAATACCATAACCACGGTGGCTTTTACGCCTAACGCAGGCAGCAATACCTATTATACCTCGGGCGATACACGCAGCGGCGCTAAGAATGTTTTCCTGAACGGCAACGGCACCTCAACGGGATGGATAGCCATCGACGCCTTCCAGTACAGCAATAGTACAGGCTTTGTATCGGTATGGGCGCAGGTACCCGATAGCGAACGCTTTCATACCGTATTAGTTAGTAAAGACTTTACTGTAGCGCATGAATTTAAAACAGCCAGCGGCGGCTTCAATGCCCAAAGCATGGTGTGCAAAGTGCACAACGCCCCACAGGGCTATATAGAGCTATTTGATAAGAACGGCATAAACCTGGGTTATATGATAACCGGCCGCTCGCCTTACAGTACCGCCCCCGATTATGCTACCACCAGCACCGATACCCTGCTGGCCATGCTACCCAACTCCGAACTGCAATTTTTAATGGTGAAGCAGAAGTAATCATCATTTCAATAAATCAGGTTAAATGAGAAACTATTTGTAATAGTTTCTCATTTTTTGTTGTTATTTATCTATTTTTGAGAAATAATTAGAAACTTTTCGCAATGGTTTCCAATTTATTCTAAATAAAGATAAGATATGAAATTAGAGAGAGCACCTGATGTTAAAATATCTAGCGAGTTTGATTTGACTGGTAAAACATTTAATGAGTTATATGAGATACTAAATCATATTAATGAGGAATATTACTATTGGGATAGAGTAAAACGTCAGCCGCGTCCTAATTCCATAACTACAAATGATTTATGGGCACTTACAAAATATAAAAGAGATTCTAATCGATCACACTTAAAATTCGGTAACCACAAATTTTCCTGGAACATAAACAACACTATTCAAGGCATACTCCACTACCTAGATATGAACATATGTGGCAATTTGTCTTCTTCCAATGTTATTAGCAACGAGGATAAACATCGTTACCTGGTCAGCTCGGTTATGGAAGAAGCCATTGCTAGCAGCCAGATAGAAGGTGCCGCAACTACCCGCGCCAGGGCTAAAGAAATGCTGCGCAAAAATCAGAAGCCTACCAATAAGTCGGAGCTGATGATCGCTAACAATTACAGCACCATTCAGAAAATCATCGAAATAAAAGACCAACCCATAAATAAAGAAAACCTGCTGGCCCTGCACAAATTGGTGACTGCCGGAACTATGGATAACCCGGCTGAAGAAGGGGCACTAAGAACGGACGACAGCATAGATGTAATTGATACCACCACTGGCGAAGTAGTGTACCACCCGCCTGCGCACGAAGAAGTAGAAGGCATGCTGAACGATCTGTTCACCTTCTTCAATGAAAACAAGGAGGCAATGTTCATACACCCGCTTATAAAAGCCAGTATCATACATTTTATGATAGGTTACATACACCCTTTTGCCGATGGCAACGGGCGCACGGCAAGGGCCTTGTTCTATTGGTACCTGCTAAAGCAAGGTTACTGGCTTACCGAATACCTTTCCATATCGCGGCTCATACTAGTTGCTAAAGCCAAATACGCCCGTGCCTTCCTTTATACCGAAACCGATGATAACGACCTTACCTATTTCATCCTCTTCAACCTGAAAACCATGAAGCAGGCGTTTGAGCAATTGCGTTTGTATATAGAACGGAAGAATGAAGAAAAGGCTAACCTGTCGCGCTTTATACAGATAGCAGGCATCAGCTACAAGCAGGCCTTGATACTGGAATGGTTCTATAAAGAGCCTGGACTCATACTTACTGTTAAAGAAACAGAAACACGCCTCGCTATGTCTTCGGTAGGCGCACGTAAAAACCTGATGCAATTGGTTGATGAAGGTTACCTTACGCTTATATATCTGGATAAGAAAACTAATGGTTTTATAAAATCGCACGAGTGCGATGAACTAATACAGCAAACCAGACAGCAGAATTAATTAAAAGCGCCACCGTATCCCGATGACGCTTTTTGACTTTTGACTTTTGAATTAAATTACCTGTCCACCAGATGCTTCAATACGCTGTGCATTTATCCAGCGTGCATCTTCTGTACACAGGAAGGCCACCACACCGCCTATATCATCGGGCACGCCCACACGGCCCAGCGCGGTAAGGCTGGCTACGTGCTTGTTCAGTTCTTCGTTATCGCGCACGCGGCCACCACCAAAATCGGTTTCAATAGCGCCGGGTGCAACAGCATTCACCGCTATACGGCGCTCGCCCAGTTCTTTAGCCATGTATTTGGTCAGTGTATCGATAGCTGCCTTCATAGTACCATAAGCCGATGAACCCGGCATAATGATACGCGCCAGGCCACTGCTCAGGTTTATGATGCGGCCCCCATCGTTCATCAGCTGCAGCGCTTTTTGCGTCAGGAAGAAAACACCTTTCAGGTGTATGTTCACTACATCGTCAAACTGCTCTTCGGTAGTTTCGGTAAAAGGTGCGTATAGCGCAGTGCCCGCATTGTTGATAAGAAAATCGAAACGCTCCGCACCGAAGGTATCCTTCAGCGTAGCGGCCACTTCTTTAAAAAATGCATCGAATGTTTTTGTGTTGCTGCTATCCAGTTGCAGTGCGGCGGCTTTACCACCCATACCTTCTATTTCTTTCACTACATTATCGGCTTCGTCTTTTTTGCTGTGGTAGGTTAGTATTACATCTATACCTTTCTTAGCCAGGCTTAGTGCGGCGTTCTTACCCAGGCCACGGCTGCCACCTGTTACCAGTGCTATCTTTCTTTTGCTTGTCTGTTCCATAGTTATTGCTTTTGTTTTTATTACCACACAAAGGTCACCTGTAATAGCATACCTGTTGTTGCAAACATCAAAGCATTATTTGCAAAATTCAAACTATCGTTATCGCCGGTTTATTTCAGCAGCCTACACATTGCAGCTTTTGTAATAGTTAAAATATATGTAGCATTTCCCGCCCATGTCTTATCTGGCACAGTTGTATTAAGTAGCTATAAAAAAATAGCAACCATGAATACTTTACAACAAGACCGTACCGAAGGCCGCCTTACAAAAACCATAGAAAGCCAGACGGCTAAAATACCATCGGGCTTTTTTCTAACCGCTGCACTGCTATCGATGGGTGCATCGGCTACGCTGAAATGTATGGGCCGTAAGCATAGCGCACTATTTGTAGGCCAGTGGGCAGCACCGCTGCTGCTGATGGGCCTGTACAACAAACTGGTAAAAGTAGAGGGCCACGACCAGGAGTCGAACGAGCCTGAATAGAGATATTTCTTACCACCGTGAAACAGTAAAGCAGCTATGTACTAGCTGCTTTTGTATTTTAAAAACTTATAGCTTGTTGCTACGCCCTGTAAGCAAGCGGCGCTATGGCTGTCTGCTTTTTAAAGAAATTGCTGAAATGCGCTACTTCATCGAAGCCCAGTGTATAGGCTATCTCGGTAATGTTCCAGTCGGTTTGCTTCAGCAGTATTTTAGCCTCCTGCGCTATGCGGCCGCTTATCAGTTCGGTAGTGGTTTTGCCGGTGTTCTCTTTTAGCACCTTGTTCAGGTGGTTCACGTGCACCGAAAGGCGTTCGGCGTAGTCCTTAGCCGTGCGCAGGTTCAGCCGTTGTTGTATCGATTCTATAGGGAACTGCCGCTCCAGCAGTTCAATAAATAAGGAAGAGGTACGTGCCGATGCGTTGTGGCTGGAATATACCGCCGCAAATGGTTGCAGCTTTTGCCCAAAATGTATCAGCTCCAGCACATAGTTGCGCAGCAGGTCGTATTTATAGGCATAGTCGCCCGTTATTTCTTCGTGCATTTTATTAAAAATATCCCTGATGTTTTTCGCCTCTTTTGCTTGCAGCTGAAATACGGGAATGCTGCCGGGGCGGAAGATAGGCAGATCATCCAGCACAACCCCACTCTTCGACGATAGTAAAAAATCGGGCGTAAAAATGCAGAAGTGCCCCGACTGCTTATCGTCTTTCGGCACCCAGTGGTAGGGTATCTTAGGTGTAGCAAACAGCAGCGCATGTTGCGCTATATCTATTTCCTTATCAGCATACTCGGCTTTGTTGCGCCCGCTCACCAGGCTTATTTTATAGTATGCCCGGCGGTTGTAGGGCATAATGGCTGCACCTTGTTTCTTGCCGCGCGCTATGAGGTCGGCCACGCTGAAAACATTGAAATGCCCTATCTCTTTCGATATACCTTCAGGCAGCAATGTGTTCACATCCTGCCCCATTTCCCTGTAAAAATCCTTCAGCGTTGTAGTAGTCATCATCTTACCCGGTTTGTAAAATTCAAATGTAGGTGCAAATGCCAAACACTAATATCGAAATACTAAATGGAGGTATTGAAGACCCGATCTACAACACATAAAGCTAAGATGGGATAGCCTCAACAAGCAGTTTGTTGTGTTCAATATCATAGTAAGTACAAGTCATGGTTTGCAGGTTTACTATCCATTGGGCGACACCCAAGGCGCCGCATTGTTTGCAAAAGGTGAGATAATCGCTTTTACCTTGCTGATGCTCTTTCAATACCTGCTGAAATACTGTTTCGTTATATTCTATAGCTATCGGTTGTGTATCGTACTTAGCAGGTGCTGTCACTGTGTAGCCATCGTTGCCTAAATAATCGGTATGCCCGTCGGTTACAAAAGTTGCATACTGTAATACACCCATTTGTTTCAGGTCGTGGATGTAGGCCGGAAAGTCGGCGCCCGATTTTACCTGTGTGTGCCTGTCTTTTATCTGTTGCAGCGTGAAATTGCTTGTTGTCATTGTAGTTTATTTATACTGCAAAGCTCCAACATCTGCAACGGCGGGCATTGTAAAAAATCGTTTTTCTACGGGCGAAGTTCTTCAGGAGTGCTACCTGTGTATTTCTTAAAGTCGTTGATGAAATGCGCCTGATCGAAGAAGTGATGGTCGTAACAAATATCTAGCAGTGAGCGCGGGGTATTCAAGTCGTGCAGCACGGTATTGAAGCGGACAATATCCGCAAACTTTTTGGGCGATGTACCCACTATCTTTCTGAAACGTTTCTCAAACGGGCTCTGGCTGATATACAATTCCGTACTGAGCTGCTTGATGCGCACATTACCCTTTTGCTGGTATATTCTACGTACGGCTTCTATCACCATTTTATCCCTGTCAATATTTTTTAACTGCGATAATAAAAACCGCTCTACTATACGTATCCGTTGCGCATCGCTTGTGGCCAGCGATAACTTTTCTTCTGCTTCAGACGTGCAGCTTTTATCAAACACCTCTTGCAGCGATATGCTTTGATTGAACAGTTCATTGGCAGGACAAGTGGTAAAATGCGAAAGCCCGGTTGTGGTAAAATAGACAAGTATACTGGCGGTGCAGGCAGTATTACTAAATGCCTTATAACTATCAGTGATACCCGTAATTCCTGCTGTGGAAAGTTTTTGTTCAGTTGTATTATCTATACGTTTCAGGCTGCCTTTGTATTGAAAACCTACCACCATGCCCGTGGTGGGGAAGACTTTATATTCAGCCGCAGTATCATTTACTGATATAACCAGCTGTTGTACATAAGGCCTTAGTTTGGGCGAGGGCTGTATCTTCTCGAAGCGCATAGCCATGCTAAATTAGCGTATATATAGCTACCTTATAGTATCCACACGGCATCCTTATTCATTTGCCTCTAGTATAATTCTTATCATATTCATGTAGCTATCTGCTAATATAAGTTACCGCCACAAAAAACAGACTATGGTTGTAACCACAGCCTGCTCTATAAAATCAAAAAACAAGCTTAGGCCAGTGTATGGCTCATTGCCGGTAATGCTACCATGGCTCTTACTTCCACACGGCCACCGTTCAATAATGCGGGGCAGCCTTCAGCCAGTTCAATAGCTTCTTCCAGGCTATTCGCTTTCACGGTAAGGTAGCCACCCAATATCTCTTTCATTTCGGCATAAGGGCCATCGGTTACTACGCCATTAGCTTGCAGGGTTTTACCTTCAAAGGCCAGGCGCCCGGTGTTTACAAACTTACCTTGTGCGGCTATACCGCCTATCCAGTCTTGCCAGCGCGTCATATTGGCTTGCTGTTCTTCAGGTGTGCGCGTATCTACAGCTTGCTCTGCTCCCCTGAAAAGCATCATGAATTCTTTCATCTCGTAAAAATTTTGTGGTTAAATAATTGGTTTACTATTATAGTGATGCACGAGCCTTCTCTTATTGGACAAAATTCCCGAAATATTTTTTCAAAATAAAAAAGCAGGGCTATAAAACCCTGCTTTATATAATTAACCAAAATGAAAAAATTACTCTTTGCGCAACTTGCCTACACTCACTGCACCATCGCTTATTATTTGTACGGTATAAATACCTG
>CBFGNI010000155.1:0-6730 GCA_965650105.1 uncultured bacterium
GGCGCTGGAGAACGGTGCTCCCGTAGTGGGGTTGAACGACAGTGGCGGTGCGCGCATACAGGAAGGGGTTGTATCGCTGGGGGGGTATGCTGATATTTTTCACCGTAACGTAAAGTCTTCTGGTGTAATACCACAAATATCAGCTGTCATGGGTCCATGTGCAGGCGGTGCAGTTTATTCACCCGCTATTACCGATTTTATTATGATGGTGGAACATACCTCATATATGTTTGTAACAGGCCCTAATGTGGTGAAAACAGTAACAAACGAAAATGTAACCAGCGAAGAATTGGGTGGGGCGCATACACATGCTTCACGCTCGGGTGTTACCCATTTTGCTTGTGCTAACGAGGTAGAGTGCATTGAGCGCCTGAAGCAATTGCTGAGCTATATGCCCCAAAACTGTGAAGAAGAAGCACCCCTTTATGAATATGAAATGGGCGATGAAACAAGAACTAAGCTTAACAATATAATACCCGCCAACCCCAACCAGCCTTACGATATGAAGGAAGTGATTGAAGAGGTGGCGGATGCGGATACTTTTTTAGAAGTACATAAAGACTACGCTGAAAATATTGTTGTAGGGTTTGCACGCATAGCAGGCCGCAGCACAGGTATTGTGGCTAACCAGCCCGCAAGCCTTGCGGGTGTGTTAGATATTAATGCAAGTAAAAAAGGAGCCAGGTTTGTTCGTTTTTGCGATGCGTTTAATATTCCTTTACTGGTATTGGTAGATGTGCCGGGCTTTCTGCCGGGCACCGACCAGGAATGGAACGGCATCATTACCAACGGTGCAAAGCTTTTGTATGCGCTTAGTGAAGCTACCGTGCCAAAGGTTACCGTGATAACACGTAAGGCTTATGGTGGTGCTTACGATGTGATGAACTCAAAGCACATTGGTGCCGATCTTAACTATGCCTGGCCAATGGCGGAGATTGCAGTAATGGGCGCTAAGGGTGCGGCTGAGATTATTTTCAAAAAAGAAATATCGGAAGCTGCTGATCATGAAGCAAAATTGAAGGAAAAGGGTAATGAATACCTCGAGAAGTTTGCTAACCCTTATGGGGCTGCTGCGCGAGGGTTTATTGATGAAGTGATAATGCCAGAACAAACACGTGCGAAATTGATAAAGGCATATAAAATGTTGCAAAATAAAGTGGTAAATACACCTAAAAGAAAACATGGTAATATACCACTGTAACAAATAAATACTTATTTAAAATACGGCAGCAATAACCTTGCTGCCGTATTTTTGTATAGCGCATAATGTTACTCACGTTATTTGAAAAATTCACTAACTGGATACTATTTACCAGTGTGTTCGCTGCATTTTGTGCTACGGGTATGTGTATGGCTACCGAAAAGCTACTAATAAACCACATTCCTCCACTCATAACACATCTGCATGTCTTAGTATTTTGCAGTACACTACTTGTGTATAATGTACATTATGTGGCTAAAAAGTCTTCGCCTGAAATATCTGATAGGTTTGCCTGGTCGCAGCATTATAAGTTTTATCATTATTTATTGATAGTAAGCGGACTGACGGGGTGTATCTATAGCGTATTTGTATTGCCACATAATATATTGCTGGCATGTATAGTTTTAGGCTTGCTTTCTTTTGCGTATTCTTTACCATTACTGCCTTTCAAAAATAAAAGGAGGTTAAAAGACTTTGGCTGGATAAAGATATTGGTACTTACACTGGTATGGACTATTGTTACCAGCGTATTGCCGATATTAAATATTGGCATGCGGATGGCTGATTTTCCGTATGAAATTATAGTGCGTTTCGTTTTTATGTTTATCCTTTGTATTGCATTTGATATCAGGGATATGCAAACAGATAAAGGCGCTGATATTTATACATTACCTAATATCATTGGGCTAAAGAATAGTTACCGGCTTATGGATGTTTTTATGCTGTTGTTTGTTGTGTTTTGCTGTATTCAGTTGGTGAGGTATGGGCATACATGGCGCCTTATTGCCGAGGTTATAACAATAATATGCACCAAGGCAGCTATTGAATATACCAGGCGGTACCCTTCAGATAAAGCTTACCTGGGCTTGGTTGATGGAATGATGTTATTGCTTTCTATTTTAATATTAGCAATATAAAAAGCCACCTGTACAGGTGGCTTTTTATATGAGATTGAACAAATCCTATTGTTTTACTATGGTAGAGATGTGCTTGATACCATCTTTAATAATTTGCACATAATAAACACCGGGAGCCCATTTGTCAGTTTGAATTGAGGTCTCGTATTTAGCACCGTTTATTAGTACGTTATTTTCAAACAGTTTTGTGCCGTTCAAACTATAACCATTAATAATGTAATTACCTTTTGTTGTGTTTTCCAGTTTCAGGTTTAGTTGATTACTAACCGGGTTAGGATAAGCAACTATATCAATGTTTTTTATTACCGAAGCAACCGAAGTATTGTTTTCAGTAAATGACTCGCTATACGGAGCGCTTGGTTCATCGCCTGTGGTCTGGTTATCCAGGTTAACTGCGTTACCCATTATGTAAAAAGTAACCGTACCTGCGCCCGCATGCGGAGAAGTCCACCTGAACGTTGTATTCGATGTACCGGTTATAGGGGCTGAATGTTCAATGATCTTTTTACCGCCCGCAGTGGCCGTCCTTTGTCCTGATCCTGCAATCAGGATACCTGCGCTGTTATCATTTGCGTCCAATGCTTCTGCCTGGAAGCCGAAATTACTCATGCTGGCATTATGCACCGTTAGGGTTACCACATAAGTACGCAATGGCTCATATTTACCGTCTGTAATTGTTTCACCGCTTACCTCATCCATAAGCGATATGGCGATATGTGTATTGCCTGCAGCAGGGCCATGGCAACCACCTGCGGTACAAGTATTGCCGCCTGAGCCTGGGCCACCGGTGCGGTTACCCGCGCCGCCATTGGCCGGGCCCGATTTGTAGCTCACCATGGTTAGGTAAGTAAGGCCTGCAAGTAAAGATAAGAGTAGCGTTTTCTTCATATTTTTCTTAGTTTAAGAGTGATCGTAATTTAATTGTTTTACTAATTTATGACATATAATTTATCTGGATTGTCACATTTTACGAATCAGCATTAAAATAAGATGAACTGGTAAATACAATGTATCAACAATTGTGAGCCTTCAAAACTTATCTTTGCAGCTGTTATGGGCCATAAGAAATTAATACGCTTTCAAGCGATAGCAACCTTCCCCAATGTATTAGAAAAGCCGGAACCTGAAACTATTAAAGGAAAATGGCATGAGTTCTTTAAAAACGATAATCCTATAACGCTTGAACTGGCCTGTGGTAAGGGGGAATACAGCGTTGGCCTGGGCCGCGAGCACAAGGATAGAAACTTTATTGGCATCGATATAAAAGGCAACCGAATATATAACGGTGCTAAGATTGCACTTAATGAGCCATTGCCTAATGTTGGTTTTCTGCGTATATATATTGGTAATATCACTGAATACTTCGCCAAAGATGAAGTATCGGAAATATGGATCATATTCCCCGATCCGTTTTTGAAAAAAGAATCGAACAGGCTAACACACCCGCGCTTTTTGCACCTGTACCAGCAAATAATGAAAAAGGGTGGGAAGATTAATTTAAAAACGGATTCAAAAGAATTATACGATTTTACTAAAGAAGTTGTGGCTGAACAGAACTGTCCCGTGCACGAAGACCTGGTAGATATCTATGGTACAGGGAAAGCCACTGGTCCGTTAGCCATACAAACCTTCTACGAAAAAATGCACCTTGCCGAAGGACGCACCATATATTTTATCTCGTTTTCTTTACCTGAAGTAATTACACTGCCCGAAAGATTCCGTAAAAATGGACAAGCTGACTGAGGGTTTAGATTATTATATTCGTGATGATGGGAGGCTGGTTTTCACCGAACACTTCCTGCTGAAACGAGGGTTTTGTTGTGGTAACGGCTGCCTGCATTGTCCGTTCGGTTATATGAATGTTCCGCAACCAAAACGATCGATACTTTTGGCTGAAAGGGATAAACGTAAAAATGGAGAATAAAGAAGACATATATAACGCTATATACGATATAGTACGCCTGATACCCAAAGGCAGGGTGAGCAGTTACGGTGCTATTGCTGCAGCTATTGGCATGCGTTCGGGTGCCAGGGTGGTAGGCTATGCTATGAATCATTGTATAGGCATAAAACCTAAAGTACCGGCACACAGGGTAGTTAACAGTACCGGTTTGCTAACAGGTAAGCATCATTTCAGCCCTCCTGAGCGTATGCAGCAACTATTGGAAAAAGAAGGTGTAAAAGTTGTGAACGATAAAGTACAGGACTTCGCCAATAAATTTTGGGATCCATCAAAAGAGATATGATCTTATCGGGAACAGTTTTTGCTTTGCTTTTTTAAAGGCCGTTAGTATTATGCTCAGATATACAATTTTGTTACGTACCATAGTTCTTGTATGTATCTCCTCCACTTTAATATTTGCCACATCTTGCCGTAGTAAATCAAAGAAAACAGCCATCAGCATTTTCGATACCAAAAAATTTGATGAAGATGATGTAGCCGATGTGATAATGGCTGTTTATGAAAGTAAGCCGCTGAACGATAGCGCCTGGCAGAAGCAAAAGATACATTCAGTAGCCAACGTTATGCAATACACTTATCAGGCTTACGAGTATTTACCGCTTTGGCTGAATGAGAACGGCGATACAAAAGCGATAGAGGCATTTTTGCAGGAACTGAATGATTTGCAAAACGATGGCCTGGATCCTAAACATTACAATGCTGATAAACTGCAAACAGCATTCAATACTATAAAAGAGAAAAAAAGGCCCGTAGCTGAAGAATTGGCTGCGCTCGATACCGCGCTGACAAGTAGCTACCTGCATGCAGCGCACGATCTTTTATTTGGTGCTGTATCGCCTAAAGATGCAGATTCGCTATGGTTTCATATTAATGATACTACATGGGCACCTGAAAAGATCCTTGAAGCTAATCTTTACGAAAAAAATGAATACCCATCGCTCGATTCTTTTCGTAGCCGAGTGCCAACTTATGTATCGCTACGTAAAACAAGAACCCACTATACCGGCCTTCAAAAAAACAGTTCTTTTATACAACAAAAGAAAGCTGTAGTTGATGGAACACCTGATAGTGTGATACAATATATCGTCAGTACCGAAGTTCCGTGGTTGCAAACTTCGGGCGATGATACCATAAGCAGTGCACAACAACTACTGAAAGCATATCAGCAATACTACGGCCTGAAAACAACAGGTAAAACAGATAGCGCTACGGTAGCGTACCTATCGCGAATGCCCAATGACGCCGCTACGCAAGTGGATATCAACCTGGAGCGTATCCGTTGGATGCCAAGAGAGATAGAGCCACTATATATCATGGTGAATGTACCCTTGATGGAATTGTTCTTGCGTAAAGATGGGCACGATGAAATGCACATGAATGTAGTAGTAGGTAAGCCTATACGCCAGACACCCAACCTTAATGCTAAAATGGTGAACGTGGTGATAAATCCACCTTGGGGTGTACCGCCCACTATATTAAAAAAGGACATTGGGCCGGGCATAGCGCGCATGGGTGCAGCAGGGTATTTGCAAAAGAAAGACTTGCGTGCTTACGATAGTAAGGGCAGGGAAGTAGATCCGTCTCAGGTAACGGCTGCCAACTATAAAAAGTTTTTCTTTAAGCAACCACCGGGCGATGACAATGCTTTAGGATATGTAAAATTCAACCTGCCTAATAAATGGGACATATACCTGCACGATACCCCGCACCGTGAAGATTTCACACAAAGCTACAGAGCTAAAAGTTCAGGTTGTATCCGTGTACAACAACCACGCGAAATGGCAGAGTATATTTTATCAGAACTGAATGGTGAATACTTCACACAGGGCAAACTGGATACTATGATCAGTACGAAGAAAACTACCTATGAAACATTGACTAACTGTATACCTGTACATATTGTTTACTTAACTGCCTTCGACGATAGCACTTATACGCATACGCGCTTTGTAAAGGATATTTACAAGCGCGATGCGAAATTGATTCAGTTATTAAAGCAAGGGTAATGATAGCGGGGTGTAAGCCCTAGCCATCTCTTTCTGTAGGCTGTTCGGCTGGTACACAATAACGGTGTCGCGTGGTTTCATTTGTCCGGCAAAAGCAATGGTGCTATAATCGGTATTGCCTGGAAAATGGTCTATCTTCTTGTTTACCCAATAAGATGTTTGCAAATACTTCTTTTGCGGATAGTAAATGAACAGACAAGTACCATCTTGTATTGTACTAATAACTTTGCCGGCTATTTTATTTGATACCGCAGGGCAGCCCCAGCTACGGCCCAACCTTTTTTGCGAAGCCACAAAACTGCTGTTTACGTAATCGGCACCGTGTACCACTATTGCACGATCGTAAGCTGCATTATTAAAGCCATTATCCATACCATACAGGCGCAGCGACTTACCGTGCTCACCTATATAGGTTTCGCCCGTTACATAAAAACCAAGACTGCTTTGGTGCGAATTTTCCTGATTAGAAAAAGACATAGCAAATTCATCGCCCGAACCTTGCCCGTGTGCTACATAATCATTTACCAATACTTCATTGTTTTTCAGGTCAATGATCCACAATCTGTATTTGTTCGATGACTTTGACAGATCGCATACAGTAAGTATTTGCTTATCATTATTCAGCTTACCCGCATTCAGCAGG
>CBFGNI010000156.1:0-6725 GCA_965650105.1 uncultured bacterium
GAATCACTTTCAACAGGCACATTATACAAATGCTGGTAGTAAGCCTCTGCCTTCAACCTCAACTTACCGGGCAATGCAGTTTCATAACCACCAACCAGGTGAAACGATTTTGTAAGACCCAGGCCTTTATTAGGATAAGTGATGGCATCGTTGAGCGTTGCATTCTGGAAGAGATAAGTAGAGATATGTTCGGGCTTGCTGTGCAGCCCTGCCGCAACAGTATATTTACTTATACCCGGCTGATAAGTAACAGCCATACGTGGTTCGATAGCATATTTATTATTCAGGGCAAATAATGTACCATGCAAACCACCTACTACACTTACCTGGTCGTTCAATCTTGTTTTCCATTGTATATAGCCCTGGTACAGTTGTGTGTTGCCATCACCATCCAGTATATTCTTCCACACCTTTTCCGGACTATCGTAATATTGTTGCCCAAGATCGTACCCAATTTGCTGTGCTATCAACCCTACCCTATATGTATTACGTGCATCCAGTTTCTGGTTGTACATAACAGTTGCCCTGTATGCAGTATTCGTTATCAAGTCTTTCTCTATCGGTGTACGCTGGTAATCGTTAGCCGCCGACAATGTATCAGCTGACGCCGTGTTTTTATCGTACGATGCAGACACTACTGTTTTGATATAAGCGTCTTTCTTAACGAATACCTGGTGTGATATACCTGCTACGCCCATGCCCCCGCGGTTATCGAAAGAAACATTATTATCGTCCTCATTCCATTTCGTGCTGTCTTTTACCGCATCGAAACTAGCTTTATTGTAACCACCCAAACCGAACAAGGAAAAGGTGCCCGCTTTTGCGGTTGGTAAGTTTATTTTGAAAGATGCATCCTGGTATTCAGGTACCATAGTACCAAAATCGAGGAATTTGCCTAATACCGCCAGCGTTGAATAACGGTAATTGAACAGGTAAGATGATTTACCGCCTTTTTTGAATGGCCCCTCTGAAGATATTTCAGCCCCGAGCGTACCTACCTGTATGGTGTGCTCGTAATTGTTGGTATTACCATTACGCAGGTTAAGATCGAAAACACCGGATAACGCATTGCCTATTTCCGGCGCAAAAGCCCCGGTATAGAAATCGGAGCTGCCCAGTGTATTTGCATTCAGCATGCTGATAGCACCACCCGTTGCACCAAGTGAGCTAAAGTGGTTAGGATTGGGTATTTCAATACCCTCCATTTTCCAGAGTACGCCTTTGGGAGAATTACCCCTTACTACGATTGCATTATCCATATCGCCGGCATTCGATACTCCGGGAAAATTCTGAACCATACGGGCAGGATCGGCAAACGATGCTGCATAGCGTCTTGTTTCCTCTACCGAAAATGAGCGTGCACTGATGCTGGCAAACTCGTTGAGCGGACGCGCCTTGTCTTTATTGGCACTTACAGTCACTTCTTTAAGCTGGTGGATATTTTCGCGCAGCTGGGCATTTAGCTCCAGTTCCTTGCCCGATATTACCATGACCTCTGTTGCCACGTAAGGCTCATAACCTACTGAGGTGAATTGGAAGGATTGCCTGCCTACGGGCACTTCCTGCATAGTGAAGTAGCCATTGTCATCGGTTATTGTATTGATGCTGGTATTACTCAACAGAACAATGACCACACCTGCCAATGGCTGTTTCGACTCAGCATCGAGCAATTGACCATGTACTTTTTGTTTTATAAGACCTTGCTTTGTTGCAGGTTGCAATGAATCTGACTGTGCCCAAAGATGGCATGCTATGAAGGCAAAAACGATAGATAATAGTATTGGTTTCATATTTTTTTGATGTGTGCGTCAATACGACATCTCAAAACATAATTACCCCTACCTTATCTTTAAAATATTTAAAAAAAAGCCCTGCACTTTCGCGCAGAGCCATGTAAACCACCCCTATGATCAACTTATTTATAGTACATAATATGCCTTTTTGTGAACGCCATCGTTTTCTTCAAGTATACTATAGTCGTTCAACATTTGCTTCAGATCCTTTTCTATATTTTTCGAAATAGTGGTCATAGGTGTATCTGTAGGTTTATTTTCAAACGGATCTTGCAGGTGAATAGCCATTTTTTCTATTAGCATAAAAGATGCAGCAATCGCTATAACTACGGGTATTTCTGCAAAACCAAAGTATTCAATAAGGCCAAATGGCAATAGCATAATAAACAGGTTCATGGCGAAATGGATATATAAACTATACGTAGCCGGGAAAACGGTATTCTTTATACGTTCGCATTTACCCATAGAATCGCAAAGCTTGGTAAGTGTTTGGTCGAGGGCTACCTGCTGGTATTGGTTTATCCAACCCATTTCCAGTGCATAACTAATATCTTTCGCATGAAGTTCAAGTATTGCCGCCGGTGCATTATTATAACCCGATATAAATTTTATCTCTTCTTCAATCATATAGGTTTTTAAACCCGTCAAAGGTTTTTCCCTTCTTAAAGAGCGCGACAAGCAGAAGCTCCAACCCATTTGCCTGCGTATAAACCGCTCCCTGAAGTGTTGTGCTTCAACCGAATTATATCCATCGACAAACGTGAGTATTTGCCTTGCAAGGTTGCGGGAATCGTTAACAATAGCACCCCATATTATACGTGCCTCCCACCACCTGTCGTAAGCCTGATTGGAACGGAAGCCCAGCAGAAGTGAAATGACTGTGCCCAATATCATAGGCACGCTAAGTGGTATTGTAATGCGCGTAAAATGAAATGTATTGTATAGGGCAGCTACCACTACTGCATAAATAGTAACGAATATTAAGCCAGCCTTTATTTTACCTATAATATATTTTATAGGGATATTACTTTGTAATAACATAATCTCCTTCTGTATTTTGTATTAACAAATCTTTAATTGAGAACTCACCAAGCATTGCCTTTTCATTCTTCCTGGTTTTCATATAACTGAATGAAACAGATTGGAGTTTGACATCCACCTTCTTTAATAAAGGCAAGGGATCGATACTTTTATTATCGTACTTATATGCCACGTCGTTGCAAACAAGTACCGCATCTACTTTTAGCCCTTCTAATAAGTTGCTTAAATAACTTGCTGTGGTACCGAAGCCAAATTCAATATTTATAGCATTTATAACAGAGCTATACCTGTTTTGCATTATCTGACAGGCATCATGGAACTCGCTACTTATCATATCCATGTGCATGTTGCGCCTCGACCTGAATAATTGCGCGATATCGTAATCGGGCCTTAACAAATGAAATAATGAAATCTTCAATTTTTCACTTGTAAAACTTGTAGCCGCAGTGTGTATGGCATTAAGCGATCTAATAGAAAAATCTGTTGGTATCAGAATATGTTGCATAGCTTATAATCTTTGCAACAAATTTGCATACGTAGTGTTAGTAAAGGGTAATAGCGGGATAAGAATGCTAAAAGAAATGAGTAAGAAACAGGTAAGAAATGTTGTGATTATGTTAAACGAGTTATTGCTTACTTAAAGGCAGTGTAATCTTAATGGTAGTTCCTGCATTTTCTACAGATGTAACATCTAACGTACCACCATGCATACGAATGATATTGCGCGTTAAAGGCATACCAATGCCATAGCCATTATACTTACCGGTATTGGATGCACGAAAGAAAGGTTCATATATATACATTATTTCACCGGCCGGTATACCGATACCATGATCTTCAACCAATACTATCGCATCGCTGTTAGTGGCTGCTATTGTAATACTTACCGGCTGATTATCGGAATATTTACAGGCATTAATCACTATATTGACCAAGGCTAATTCCAATAATTGCTGATTGCCTTTTACTATCAGCTTTGCCTGATCTTCAGGAATAAGGCTGAGGTTTACAAACGCTTTATTGCCGGGTATAATGTTATCCACAGCCTCTTTAACTATATATATAATCTCGTCGAGGCGTAAATCAACCAGCTCCTGTGTTTTTCCGTTATATCCTGTTTGTGCAATACGCAACAGGCTATTGGTAATACCTTTTAAACGTTCGGCCTGGTAAAGAATAGTTTCAAGTGAAGTGGTATATTCATCTATAGTACGCGTTTTACTAAGCGTATATTCTGATTCGCCAATTATAGTGGTTAGTGGTGTATTTAATTCGTGCGAGGCGTTGCTGATAAAATTCTTTTGTGTCTCAAATGTGGCTTCCAGCCTATCGAGCATATTGTTGAAGGTTTCGGCCAGGTTTGCTATCTCATCCTCGCCTTTGTTAATCTGCAGCCTGTGGTGCAGCTGACTGGCTGTGATCTCTTTCATTTTACGTGTTATGATACGTACCGGCTTCAGCATGATATTAGAAAACCAAATACCCGTAACTATGGCCACTAATATTACCAGTATAAAACTGATGATGATGGCTTTAAGCAGATTATTGAGATAAGATGTAATAAATTCATTTCGCGCTGAAACTATTACCAGCTGCCCTATATTTTGACTATCGGTATAATAATATCCATAATAGAACATATCATGATCGCGATAGCGCGATTTTCCGGTTCTTACAGCTTCACTAAAAAACATATCCGGTAATCTCAGGCCGGTAGCAGCTATATTATTATTAAAGTTATTAAATGAAATGAAGTATTCCTTTTCATGTGGAAGCACTTCCAGGTGCTCGTCACGGAGCTCTTCGTACGCTTTTTTACCTACATACCCCTCTTCCAGCCTGGCCTTGGCTACAACAATAGCACGAATTTCCAGTCGCTTGTAAAAGTCTTCAAACGTATTTTGGTTAGCAAAATAATATTGTGTCATACTGACAACAAGCACAATACTTATCATCAGCAACGCAAACAATATGGCAATTCGCTGCTGTATCTTCATTGCTAATCTTCTTTCATTATATAACCCATACCTATAACAGTATGTATTAGTTTATCACTGAAATCCTTGTCTATTTTCTTACGCAGGTAATTGACGTATACATCTACAACCTTAGTGTTCATATTAAAATCAATACCCCATACATTTTCTAATATATCCATTCTTGATACCAGGCGTTTCTTATTTTCCAATAAATACTTCAGTAGCCTGTACTCAGTGGCGGTGAGGTCAATTTTTGTGGCACCTCTTTCAGCTGTTTTGTCTTTCAGGTTAAGCACAAGGTCGGCAATTTGTAATTTTTCAGATGATGCTACGGGCTCCTGTACCACACCATTACTTGTGCCGCCTCTGCGTATCATACTCCTGACACGGGCCAATAGCTCTGCCAGCTTATAGGGCTTCACGAGGTAATCATCAGCGCCACTATCCAACCCGGCAACAATGTTTTGTGTCGTACCCAGCGCAGTGAGCATTAATACCGGCATCGTATAGCCTGCAGCGCGTATTTTCCTGCACAGTTCAAGCCCATTAATGCCCGGCAACATAATATCCAGAATAATCAGGTCAAAGGGATTTTTAGTAGCCATATCCCACCCAATATTACCATCGGGTGCCAGACTCACCTCATAACCTTCTTCTGACAAGCTTCTTAAGATAAGCGACGCTACATGCGTTTCATCTTCAACAAGTAAGATGTTCTTCATTGCATTAAAATTATGGGAAAAGCAGATAATATAAGTGCGTAAGAAAAAGTAGATTGCAACCCGAATAATTTTAATGACGTATGGATATAGCTATAAAACATTGTATTATCAATATAGATGCATTAACCCGCTCGGTATCAGGATTAATGTCGAGCGGAGGAAAATTGCAGCAGGCAAGCAACGTACCGGAGGAAATATGGGGCATGATAAACCAGATGCTGAACGCGAAAATAGGCAGTATGATGCTGGAGTATAAATTATTACGCAGCCTGAGTGAAGAAGATGCAGAATTGAAATCGTTTATCGATGTATTAACCCCATTTTGGAAAGAAATAGATGCCTATGAGCCAAGAGTAATGGCTATGAAATATTTTATGACTGAAAGTCATAACCGCGACAGTGATTTTGTTTTTGCCCCATGGTGGCATGAGTTTAAAGGGAAAGGGGAACCACTGACTGCCCATGAAATACAACACTTAGCCTTGCTAACCGTAATTAATAACAACATCCTTTGCTCTAAATACATAAATGTCATAGACGAATTTACCCGCGAACAACATGAAGCAAATACCCAGTTTGTACTGGAAATGCAGGAACGCTCTTTAAACCCGGCTTTGGCTGATAACTTAAAAAATAAACGAGACATAATTTTTAAAGAAGTACAACAGCAATTGCCTGATTTCGAGATGTACAAACTTTATACAACATCTTAAAAATAAGCCAGTTCATAACTTAAAGCCTGCATTGCAGGCTTTTTTTATTGAATAATTGCTAAAATACTTTAACATAATTGCATTAAACGATAGAACAAATCAATCATCTAATAATTGTAAATATTATTTAAAACCAAAAACATAATTTATGAAACAGATGATCGCAATATTAGGTATAGGTGTATTTGCCGCATCATGTAACATGAGTAGCAAAAATGCAGCTTTGCAAGCGCAACAAAATACCATTGATTCGATGAAAATGGAGATGGCGAAGCAACAGGTAATTGATTCGATGAATGAAATGGTTATGTTGAATACTATGATGACAATACCTGCCCAGGGAATAGCACCTGTGGCACATAAGCCCAGAACAAAAATTATATATAAATATGCCGCTGCAAAAGAGCCTGTATCAGCACAGCCTGTTAATACAGTAAACAGCAATGATAATATTAATACACAACCTACAACACAAAC
>CBFGNI010000157.1:0-6681 GCA_965650105.1 uncultured bacterium
ATAATAATATTGACCTAAACAGGTTGAAAGATAGCGTTACGCTCAACTTTCCGCCTGAGGCATATTTGCGCCAAATCTATCAATCGATAGCAGAATATTTCCAAATACCTATCGGTACAGAGCCATACAGGTATTACGATTTTGATGTGCAGGATTTCTGCAGCAAATTCAACCTGCAAGCTACACCTGCATTAAGGGCATTGAAACTACTGGAACAGGAAGGGTTGTGGACATTGACCGATGCAGTATATAACCCCGCAACGGTATTATTTACAATAGACAAACGCGGACTGGATGCCGTAATGCAGGCACACCCGCCAATGGCTATGCTCTGCACTACCCTGCTGCGCTTGTATGGTAATATCCTCCATTCACCTGTAGCCATTAATATTGCGGTGGTAGCCAAACATATCAAAGCAAGTAAAGATATGGTGGAGCATATGCTATTGCGGTTGGAAGCCATGGAAGTGATAGACTATTACCAGCCACGTACAGGGCCACAATTATTTTTTCATCATTACCGGGTAGATAGCAGGCATCTCATTATCAACCTGCAACGTATAGGTAACCTGCGCAGGTTGCATGAGCAAAGGATAAAAGCAGTTCAGGAATATCTTACCAATACAAATGAGTGCCGCAACAAATTACTGTTACAGTATTTTGATGAACAGGCACCCGACGGATGCGGGCATTGCGATGTATGTGCTGGAAACAAACGCATAGATCTGACAGAAGAAGATATAATGAGACACTTGTCTACTGTACCTGTATTAGTACAAACAATAGCAGATAAATACCCAGTTGCAATAAGGCAGCAGGTATTGACGTTGATAAGGAAGATGGCAGACGAACATAAAATAAAGCTATATGCCGATGCTACGGTATCGGTTATTTGAGCAGACTGACTATTTTTGAGACAATTACATGAGCGAAGCAATTAAGTTTTTAATAGTAGGATACGGCAATATTGGCCGCAGGCATGCAGAGCATATACACCAGAACTATGCAACTGAACTGGCCGGTGTTTGTGATATACGTGCGGAATTGAAGGATAAATTGACTGACGACATACCCTTCTTTACCGATATAAACGAAATGGTACAACAGGTAAAGGCAGATGTGCTTTGTGTATGTACACCTAATTACCTGCATGAGCAACACACTATTATCGGGTTGCGTGCAGGCTTGCACACTGTAGTGGAAAAACCTATGGCTATGAGCGTTGCAGAATGCAATAATATGATAGCTGCTGCTGACGAAACAAGTAAAACTATCTTTGCCGTAAAGCAAAACCGCTACAACCCACCCGTACAGGCTGTAAAGAAACTGATAACTGAAGGTGCTCTTGGAAAGTCATATATGATACAGGTAAACTGCTTCTGGAACCGTGGTGATGCCTATTACAGCGAAAGTGACTGGAGAGGTAAGAAAGCTAAAGATGGTGGTTGCCTGTTTACCCAGTTCAGCCATTTTATTGATATACTGTATTACCTGAACGGTAAAGTGAAAGATGTAGATGGCTGGATATACAATTTTGCCCACCGACACAATACCGAAGTTGAGGATACAGGCAGCTTTGTGTTAAAGGCAGAGAACGGCAGTATCATTAATTTCAACTTTACTACCTGCGCTTACGAGCGCAACATGGAAGGATCGATAACCATATTTGCTGAGAAGGGTACCGTGAAGATAGGCGGGCAATACCTGAACACTATAGAATATCAAAAACTGGAGCAAGGCAACCTGCCTGAAATAAATATTGCAGCCAAGGCTAATGATTATGGTTTGTACCAGGGCTCTATGAGCAACCATGATAAAGTAATACAAAATGTAGTAGATGTGCTAAAACATGGCCACCCGGTGATGACCAGTGCATCAGAGGGGCGTGAAGTGGTTCACATGATAGAACAAATGTATGGAGGTGCGATAAAGGGATAACGCTTATTGCTTTTTAGCAGCTTGCCTCACCTTTACTTCAAATATGGTCTTTAACACCTTCATTAGCAGTGCCTGAAAGACTACTTTTACGGGATGTGGTTTGATTTGTACAGACTTCATAACTAATTCGTTGACAAGGTAAAACAATAAATAGCCTTGCAAGAATGCATTGCTTTCATTACTTAAGTAAGTTTTATTAACCACAATAAGCGTGCCATATGTCATGATATTGCAATTGTGTTGGAACAGAATTTATACTCTTAGTAGAAACACTAATGAGCTATGGAAATAAAATATAATGACGCTACCCGTAACCGCCCATGGGGTGAACGGCCGGTTGATGCACCCGTAATACCGATAGACATTACTTCTTACATGCAACAAATAATGCTGGAGGAAGCTTGGCAGAAGAACGACAGGAATGCCATTACATTATTCAAATCAGAGAGCCTCACCCTTACACTGATGGCTTTACATAAGAATGCTGAAATGAAACCGGGTAGTAATTATGGCAATGAACTGATAGTGATACAGGTGATAGATGGATTGCTAAATGTTAAAAGTGGTATGGAAACACTGGAAATAAATAAAGGACAAATGGTGACCATACATGAACAAATACCCTACTCTGCTATAGCACAGGAAGAAGCAATATGCCTGCTTACGGTACTACATACGGTAAATAAATAGTTACCTTCGCGCTGCATTATGATAGAAGTAGGTAAATATAATACGCTAAAGGTAGTAAAGGCTGTAGATTTTGGCTTGTACCTGGATGGCGGTGAAGAAGGCGAGATACTTTTGCCTAAACGTTTTGTGCCGCGTGACGCTAAGGATGGAGATGAATTGGAAGTATTTATTTATCATGATTCTGATAACAGGCTTATTGCTACTACGCAAAAAGCCAAAGCACAGGTTGGTGAAATAGCTTTTTTGCGTGCAGTAAGCATAAATAAGCAAGGTGCTTTTCTAGATTGGGGCCTGATGAAGGATGTTTTTCTACCATTGTCGCAACAAGAGTCAAGAATATTTGAGGGTGGTGAGTATGTGGTAATGCTCTATATAGATGAACGTACAGGCAGGGTGACAGCTACGGAACGTATACAACGGTTTTTGAATAACGACGAGATAGAACTGAAAGAACTGGATCCCGTAGAGTTTATTGTATGGCGTATTTCTGATATTGGATATAATGTTATCATCAATAATAAATATGAAGGTCTGTTGCACTTTAATGAAGTATTCAGGCAACTGGAAATAGGTGATAAAGAGAAAGGCTTTATAAAAAAGATACGCGAGGATAAAAAGATAGATGTAGCCATTGGTGAGCGTGGCTATAAAAAAGTGGAAAGCGAAACAGATGTGATACTTCGCCTGTTGAAGGAAAACGATGGCTACCTACCCTACCACGATAAATCGGACCCCGAAGAGATATACGAATTCTTTGGTATGAGCAAGAAGACATTCAAGATGTCAATAGGTGCTTTATACAAGCAACGAAAGATCAGCTTTACGCAAACAGGTATTCAGTTAATAGAAGAGTAGAAAATTGGAGTCTTACAAAGCCTCCTTTCTTTTTGCCAATAAATATGCTTCAGCTATTTCGGCTATCGAACGTTTCTTTTTCTTTTGCTGCTTTTTGTAATACATCCACGCTAGTCCGGCAGCGGCAACCCCCACCCCAATTGCAAGAATCAATAAGGTATTGTCTTTAGGTTTTGGTGGCAGGTACACCACACCCGTTGCATTAGTAACGGCAGGATAGTTGACATAGCGCCCTCTTGCAGGTATCGCCATTTTATCGAAATGTACCGCAAGATTGTTGAGGGCTACCTGCATATCTGCACCACGCATGGGCTTGCCATGGCCTGTGGCCACTACTCTTGGATTGAGATCAGCAAGATTTTTTACAGATACGCCCGCGGCCTCCCAATCGTATGTAAGATATTTAGGAGGACCGGAAAGTTTCTTAATCTGCAACATAACAGAGGTTACCGATTCAGGTTTGGTAGTTACAAAGGCATCACCTACAATCATTACTTTATCACGATCTCTGAAAAAGCTTACATGGCCAGGGGAATGGCCGGGTGAATTGATATAACGCCAGCCCGGAAGAAAAGGAACACTACCATCAGGAGGTAGTATGTGCAATCTTGATTCAACATCGATTGGGTTGCGCGGATATAAACCAGATACTTTTGACATGAGCCCGCCACCAACTTTAGGGTCGGCCGGTGGATAAGATGAACGGCCGCTTAAATAGGGCAACTCCAGATAGTGGCAATAAATATTTACATCCCATTCATCAGCCAGTTTTTTTAGCGAGCCTACGTGATCGAAATGGCCATGAGTAAGTAATATAGCTGCAGGTTTGCTGTTTTCACCGAACAATGCCGCTGCCACTTTTTTAATTTTTACTGCTGAAGATTTTAGCCCTGTATCTATAAGCACCCATTCCCTTGTTTCCGGGTTTTGTACAATGTACATATTCACGAAAACATCTTTGGTTCCCCAAACAAATGGGGCAACATCAAAATATAGTGTATGTACTTCTTTATGCTGTGAGAGTTGTTCTTTCATAAGTGGTTGATTGCTTTTTCATTACTAATGAAAGCCTGTGTGTGGCCACTTGCAACCCAACAAAAACATGCCAGCTGCACCATTTTTGTTGCCTTTTTAATAAGCTTATAATTTACCTGAGTACTTTACAGCGCTTCAACGGTATGTTTTTAACATCGCTATATCAGATATACTCACTATATTCATCAATATAAAAAACGCTAACAAAGTTCATGAGCTGGAAGCAAGTGAAATGGCGCATCCGCTATTATTTACAATATTTCCCATTTACTATAAATACCCTTGTATGTGTTGCTGCGGCTTATATAGCATATAAGTTTTTGTATCGCCCGTTAGGTAAAGAAGATGTGTCTCCCTTTCGCCCCTTTATACTTCTAATGGGTAAAATGGTATTCTGGTTTGCTATAGGATTGGTGGCCGTTTCGGTAATGAGTACTATTGCCAGTTGGCTATATTATTTGTGGCTGCGTAAACAAAAACATTACCAGCTGCAAGTGGCTTTCAGTACCGAAACAATGCGCAACGGAAAAAAACGTTTATATATGGATGCTCAGCTGGATGGGGTGCGTCGTCCTGTACTGGGTTTTGTAAAAGGCAGGTTGTTTTACGATGATCATCAAATGACGGATAAGTTCAGTTTGCTATCTAACAAATGGAAAGAACGTAGCTGGTTTCGTGCTGCTATAACCGGGCGCAGCAGACTTAACCTGCCTGATATTAAAGAATACCAGCTAGGTGGTGGCTTCGTATATTTCGAGGATATGCTTCACCTTTTTTCACTGTCAGTAGCACAACCTATTGGCGGGCAGTTTTACCAACCACCACTATTAGCGGAAGAAGATGACCGCGATGTGTTTCCTAAAAAAACGGAAACCATGGATATACGCATTGACCAAATGCGACGTGTAGAAGGTGAATATCATAATTATAAAGATTTTGAAAGTGGTGATGATGTACGCCGTATAGTATGGAAGGTGTATGCAAAAAACAGAGATCTTGTTGTGCGGATACCGGAAATGTTTGAACCTTATGCATCTCATCTGTATTTCTATGCCAGTTTCCAGGTATCGGTAAAGAACCAATGGATGAATGAAGGTTATTTTAAGGAAATGCTGAACTATTACAAGAACGGTATCTGGACGGTGTATGATGCGCTTGCTAAAAAAGAATGGCAATTAAGATATGTGCCTGACCAAAGCTTTACCGTGCCTGAACACTTAAGCGAAGCCGATAAAACCGCACGTATTATCAGTAATAGCGAATGGCATAAGGATAGCTCTTTAAAACAGTATTTCAACACGCGCAATGGTACAGTGCTTTGCATCTCATCGCTAACTGATCTTGAGGAGCTAGAAAACCTGCTTGACCAATGTGATGGCACTACTGTTATTTATTTTATCAAGCTATCTAAAGTGTTCCGTCATTTTGTAGCATGGAACTGGTTGAAAAGAATAGTGTTCTTACCACCCAAAGACAGGTTAAACAAATTGCGCACAATGTGGACGTTTTCGCCAATACGCTTGCAAATACAAAAAAGGGAGAAGCAAATAGAAGAAATGCTGAATAAAAGCAGTGTGAACCACGCTACCCTCTAGAACCGGGTTAGTCTTGCCTTTGTATATTACTTGGTGCTGTCGGTTCGGGGGTGGGCGTATCTGCCGGCTTCACAACTTTCATAACTTTTTTCCATCGGATGGCATAGTTAATATAAAAGTTGAAATCGAAAACTGAGTTTTTATCGCCCATGCCATAACCTGCAATGTAAGATGGTGGCAGTTCTTTGAACCTGCCTTGGTTCAACCTGAATTTCCCCCTTATGTTCCAACCGGCAAATAAACATTTTACCAACTCTACACGAACACCTCCGGTCACTTCGAACCAATGAGCTACCATATCATCAGCCGGTATAGTGCCTGATATGTTACCCCAGAAGGCATCTTTCGTAGTATAGTTTGCCGCGCCCCTGTGTATAGGTGCAAAACCATAACGGGCGCCGATAAAACCAAGATCCCAATCTTTAGCAGACATGCGCGCCAGCATACTTTTATTGATGCCGATTTTAGCAAAATAGTTGTTGCTGTTGTACGATAAAGGATCGGTATTGAATTGAGCACTGCCCCAGCCACCCTCAGCTACAGCGTACATATCCTTTTTTAAATAATA
>CBFGNI010000158.1:0-6673 GCA_965650105.1 uncultured bacterium
CCTGTGCTGAGTATTATTCGTCAATCTTCTACAGGTAGCGCTACCAACATCATTGGTGGTTTGGCTGTAGGTATGGAAAGTACTTTCCTCCCAATACTGGTATTAGCGGGTGGTATTTATGCAGCACACGCTTGTGCAGGTTTATACGGTGTAGCAATTGCTGCCGCGGGTATGATGGCCACTACGGCTATGCAGCTTGCAATTGATGCCTTTGGCCCGATAGCAGATAACGCAGGTGGTATTGCTGAAATGAGTGAACTACCTAAAGAAGTACGTGAAAAAACAGATATACTGGATGCTGTTGGTAACACTACTGCTGCAACGGGTAAAGGTTTCGCTATTGCATCGGCAGCGCTTACATCGCTGGCATTGTTTGCAGCTTATGTAGGTGTGGTTGAAAAGAATGGTTTTGCATTGAATAATGCTATTAATATATACCATGCCGATGTATTGGCTGGTCTGTTCGTTGGTGCTATGATTCCTTTCATATTCTCATCGTTAGCTATCCGCGCTGTAGGTGAGGCTGCAATGAGCATGGTGGAAGAAGTTCGCCGCCAGTTCCGCGAGATAAAAGGCATCATGGAAGGTACAGGCAAACCAGAGTATGATAAATGCGTGGCGATATCTACACAGGCATCTCTACGTAAAATGGTATTGCCTGGTGCTATAGCTATTTGCGCTCCGCTTATCATTGGTTTCATATTTGGCCCTGAAGTATTGGGTGGTTTCCTTGCAGGTGCTACAGTAAGTGGCGTACTGATGGGTATGTTCCAGAACAACGCAGGTGGTGCATGGGATAATGCTAAGAAATCTTTTGAGAAAGGTGTTGAAATAAACGGTGAGATCTACTACAAAAAATCAGAACCACATAAAGCATCAGTAACGGGTGATACTGTGGGCGATCCTTTTAAAGATACATCGGGCCCTTCAATGAACATCCTAATCAAATTGATGTCGATAGTAGCCCTTGTTATTGCACCTACTATTGCAGGTATGCACAGTAACAAAAGCACTGTAGTAAAAGAAGTGAAAATAGAACAAGGTATTATTGAGACACATGTAAAATAATTTACCGTTCTTAAATGATACAGAGGCCTGCGTTAGCAGGCCTCTTTTTTTGCACCAACCTCAAATAACTTAAATTTGCATGATGATGAACAAGTTGGTTGTTAGTTTGTGTTCTGCCGTGTTGTTGGCACTAAATGTTCATGCGCAACAATTAGATGGTATTAGTTTACAAACAGGCGACCTGCTTTTTCAGGATTTAGATTGCGGTCCATTATGTGACGCAATAGAAAGTGTAACAGAAGGTTTCGACGGACATGATTTCTCGCACAACGGGCTGGTGTATATAATGAATGATAGTGTGTATGTGATAGAAGCAATGGGCAGTGAAGTGAAGATGACACCAATCGGTTCATTTGCATCTCGTTCGAAACACAAATTGTATGTAGGCAGGCTAAAAGAGGCTTATCAGCCTTTAATTGACAAGGCAATTGAATTTTCTTTAAAAAATTTACATGTGCCTTACGATGAAGTTTACCTCTATGATAATGGCAAGTATTATTGCTCGGAGTTAATTTATGATGCATTCAAATATGCAAACGACGGGCAGTCATTTTTTACGCTCGAGCCCATGACATTCAAATCGGTAGGTAGTGACAAATTCAATCCGGCGTGGGAAGTATATTACCAAAAGTTAAACAAGGATATTCCCGAAGGTAAGCCTGGTATTAATCCCGGCGGCATGTCGAGAAGTGACAAGATAGAGATACTGAACAGGTAGCGCATTGGCGATAGGAGGTTTACTTATCTTTACAATATGAAGAAAATTTACATCCCTATTTTATTGTTGCTATGCAATGTGGCATTGGTAACAAATACATATGCTTTGAAGAAGAAAGTGCTGTTTATTGGCAACAGTTATATCTATACCAATAATATGCCTGAAATACTGGAATTTATCTGTACAGCTAATGGTGATACAATAGAAAGAGAGCAGAATACACCTGGGGGGTATTCTTTTCAAGCCCATAATGGCGACCAAACTACACTGAACAGAATAAACTCTGACAAATGGGATGTAGTGATATTACAGGAGCAAAGCCAAAGGCCCGCCTTTCCCCAAAGCCAGGTGGAGGCACAGGTGTATCCATTTGCCACACTTCTTGTAGATAAGGTGAAAACGAATAATGCCTGTAGCGAGGTGATGTTCATGATGACCTGGGGATACAAAAACGGCGATGCAAGCAATTGTGCAGTACATCCACCAATATGCACCTATGAAGGCATGCAAGGTGAACTTCGCTTTAGCTATATGAAGATGGCGCAGGACAATAATGCTAACGTAGCGCCTGTAGGTGCAGCATGGAAAGTAATGAGAGATAGCTTTCCCGCAATAGACCTTTACTCGCCTGACAATTCGCACCCAAGCTTGAGTGGTTCTTACCTGGAGGCCTGTGTATTGTATGCATCTATATTTCATAAAACGCCGGTTGGCAATACCTATACTGCGGGACTAAACTCTGCTGACGCAGCGAATATGCAGCGTATAGCTGCAAAAGTAGTACTGGATAGTATGGAACAATGGCAGCAGTACGGAAACATGGCATTGGCCAATTTTACATCCACACAATCGGGTAGTACGGTTACATTCCAAAACCTGTCGAAAAGAGCAAATAGTTATACATGGGATCTGGGCGATGGTGCTACCAGCATGTTGCAAGATCCTGTTCATACCTATGCACCAGATGCCTTATACACGGTAACACTTATAGCCGAGAACGGATGCAATAAAGGAGTTTATACTTCTACTGTAAATACCTTCCCTGCATCTGTAATGAATATTAAAAACGAGGCTGTATATGTATATACAAAGGGTGGCAATAATTTTTTGAAATTGGATGCTGAGGCAAGGTTTAGCAAAGTAAGTGTGTACGATATGAACGGGAAAGAAGTGATGCAGCAGCAACTGAAAAAAGGTGATGATAATATATTACTGCAGGTTGCACCCGGAATTTACATATACAAATTGTACGGTACCAGCTCAGTTACGGGTAAATTCACTCAGCAATAAAACTAATGAACATACTGTTGATAAACCCTGCGTTTGCGGGGTTTATTTTTTGTATAAATTACTTGCAGAAAACAGCTATGAAACAAGTATTGGCGATCTGCGGCAGCACGAGAAAAACATCCGGCAACCTACAGTTGATAGAAGCTGTTAAGGCCATGTATAACGGTAAAGTTGAAATAATATCGTCAGAAGGCATTGGCGGATTGCCACAGTTCAATCCTGATGATCTTGCTGATCCCGGTGATGCAGTGCTGGCCTTCAGGCAACAAATACAAAATGCTGACGGGGTGTTGATATGCACACCTGAATATGCTATGGGCGTACCCGGCGCATTGAAGAATGCTATTGACTGGACGGTATCGACCTGTGAATTTTCGAAGAAGCCCGTTGCTTTGATAACAGCATCTACATTGGGGCAAAAGGCGCATGGCGCATTGCTAAATACCCTGGAGGTAATAGAGGCGGTTATTAGTGAATTGCTGATATCCTATATACAAACAAAGATTAGGGACAGCCAGATAGTAGATGAAACTACAAAGCAACAAGTAGATGCACTGATGACCAATTTCATTGAAAATATGAATGCTAATGACGCCAGAAAAAATTCTGCAACTACGGTTATATAACCAGCAAATAGCTGCTACGAAATATAAAAAGCCTGAAGATGTGGTGGGATGGCTTGGTGCTGTGCAGGCGCAAGATTTTGCAGGTGCAAAATGGTCGGTAGGATTGAGATTGCCTGGTAGCACAGATGAGGATATTGAACAAGCTATAACTGCAGGAAAGATAATACATACATGGACACAACGCGGCACGCTGCATTTTATGGCTGCACAAGACGTACGTTGGATGCTTGACTTATTAGGGCCACGTGTGCATAAGTCTTTAAATACACAGCTTAAGAAAACTGAACTAAATGCAGCAACACTTACAAAAACTGATAAGATACTTTTAAAGGCGTTGGAAGGTGGCAAGCAACTAACACGTGGCGAAATAAAAGAACTACTGGAAAGTAAGAAGATACCTACGCAGAACAATGGCTTGAATTATATACTGGTGCACGCATCGCTGACACAGCTTATATGCCATGGGCCGAGACGCGGTAAGGAATATGCTTTTGTATTGATGGATGATTGGGTACAGGAACATAAGAAAATAAAAGACGATGAAGCCATAGTGAAATTGGCTGAAAGATATTTTGCGAGCCATGGGCCCGCAACTGCACACGACTTTAGCTGGTGGATAGGTGGGACAAAGAAAGATGCACAATTTGCTATTGATGCACTAAGCAACAAGCTGGAGCAAGAAATATTTAATGGCAATACATACTATTCAATAAATAGCAAGGGCAGTGCAAAGAATAGTACTTATCTATTACCAGGTTTCGATGAGTACATGCTGGGCTATAAAGACCGCAGCCTTGCATTGGCAGATGAAAATAATAAGAAGGTAACAGGTGCTGCTAATGGTTTATTTGCTGCAACGATTGTTGTAAAAGGAGGTATAGCAGGTACATGGAGGAGGGTATTCGAAAAGAAAAAAACAGTAATTGAAGTTAGCTCTTTTGAAAAATTAAGTGCCATACACAAAAAGGAAATTGAAAAAGAGGCCAAAAGATTTGCGGGCTTTTTACAGCAGCCCTATGAGGTGGATTTTCTATAATAGCTCGTCGGTTTGCTTTATTACAGCATGTATTTTTTCATCCAGTTCTTTTGCAGCTTCCTCCATTAGTTTCAGGTATTCCTTACTTGCTTTATAATCCTGCTCTTTGATAAGGTTCATTAAGCCAAGTATAGAAGCAACGGGCCCCCGGAAATCGTGCGATTGCATGTATGCGATCTTTGATAGGGCTTCATTGCGTTGATTTATTTTTTCTTCCTGTTGCTTGCGTTCATTTATATTGGTTGCAGTAAATGACAAACCCAGGATATTACCCCAGTTATCGTAAGCAGGTTCATAAGCTACCATCCACCAGATACGTTCCTCTCCATAAGATAACTCCAGTTCTTCCACAATACTTTCTCCCATCAATGCTTTTATTGAATTAGCGGCAAACCTGTCTTTATAGCTATCGCTAATATAATTTCTCATTTTATTGCCCACTTCAATATTAATACCATACAGCTTTTGTAAAAAGGTTAGTAAGGCGTTATTGAAATCGAGTACTTCAAGCTCTTTCCCAATAAGCGCATAACAGCTGGAAGAACTATTGAAAAAAGCGCGAAGTTTTGCTTCCGAAGTTTGAGTAAGAAGTTTTTGTTCCAGCAGGTTTTGTGTGCGGTCTTGGGCTTTCTTTTTTTCTATTTCTAAATTGCTACGTAAGTAAGTAGTAATAAAATAGATCATAACCATCACCGTTACATAGGTGCCAAAAAAGTCGATATAGCGATCTTTTCGAATAAAGTATGAGATCTGGATGATAGAAGGAAAAAGATAATCGATAAACAATAATGCGGCCACCACTGATATATGTAACAGGATCCAAATCTTATGTAAAGATTTATAGGTAGCGGCTATTAGAAACTGAAAAGTTAAGAAGAACAGCAGGATACTTGGTCCGTTCACTCCTTCATTATAAATAAAAGCAAATATGATGGCTACATAGCTAAGAATAGCATTGGTAATAATACATACTTTAAACCCCTGCCTAAAGCGTGTGAAATAGTAAAACACCAATTGAAGCGTAATAACAGAAACAGTAATGATTAGTAACAGGTATTGGTAGAGGATAAGGTTAATGGCCACAAAGCCAAACAAGAAGCAAATTGTAATAAGGTTTACAGCATTGTAGGTCCTTGTCTCCATTGAGAACTCTTTTGCCGGACCAATAAGATATTCAAACCACTTTTTAAGCTTCATCGGTGTTTTATAAAGATAATATTATACCGAAATAATACATGGTTTAATTTTTTACTCTAAAAGTGGCACAAAAATAAGGCCTTGCGTCTGCAAGGCCTTAAAGAAGTATGTATAAAACTAATACTAAGCTTTAATGTGTTTCTTTTCTTTGATACGTGCAGACTTACCTGAACGTTCGCGAAGATAAAACAGTTTAGCACGGCGTACGCGACCTGTTTTATTCACTTTTATCGATTCGATATTTGGAGAATATAAAGGGAAAAGGCGTTCAACACCTATACCATCAGATATTTTACGTACAGTAAAAGTTTGAGTAAAACCCGTACCCTGACGTTTGATCACATCACCTTTAAACGACTGGATACGTTCTTTAGCACCTTCAATGATCCTATAGTTAACGGTTATATTATCGCCCGCTTTAAAATTCGGTATTTCTTTATTCGCTGTCAGCTGCTCGTGTACAAAAGCTATCGCTTCCATTTTCGTATGATTTTGGTCTGCAAAGGTAAGGGAATATATTTATTGTTGCAAAAACTTTCTGAATATTTCTGCTAGTCTTCGTTTAGTATATCAGGCCTGCGCTCTGCTGTTCGCTTTAAAGCTAGTTCGTGGCGCCATTCAGCTACTTTCATAGGGTCGCCTGAAAGCAATATGTCAGGTACTTTCCAACCCCTGAAATCGGCTGGACGGGTATAAACCGGTGGTGCCAGCAGCCCATCCTGAAAAGAATCAAACAAA
>CBFGNI010000159.1:0-6669 GCA_965650105.1 uncultured bacterium
CTTATGAATATCTGCGTAAAGCAGTGAAAATAGGCTTGCCTGATAAGGATAATGCAGCAACTGCTTATTTGCAAATGTCAGCTATATGTATGCAAAGGCGCGATTTCAAAAGCGCAAAAATGTATTTTGCTAAAGCAAAATCGTTTAAGCCTACCAACAAGCAAGTGGTTGATCAGCTAACTGAAATGGGCAAGTATATGTCTCGCATTCCGGGATAATCAATTATTTAGCTCTTATAAATATTTGCGTGTAGAAGAGTGTGCCGTTGCGGCCCTTTGCTATCCCAATACCTGTATAGTTATAGTTACCTAATATGTTTTTGCGGTGGCCTGCGCTGTTGATCCACATCTTTACTACTTGTTCTGCTGTTTCAGCACCATAAGCTACGTTCTCTGCGCCACCTGTTGATCCTGGTATCGATTTCATGAGATAGTCAAGCCTGTTATCGAAACCACTGTGCCCAAAACCTACCTTGCGGCTGGCCATATTCCTGCTGTGTTTATCAGCACTATTTTCTATGATACTCTTTCCTGTAAGCGGTGCTAAATGTTTCTTCGCCCTGTACTTATTGATCAGTACAAGTATTTCTTTCTCCATACTGCCGGCAAAAGCCGGGTTGTAAGTTGAAAATAATAGCGAGGCAAACAGCAATGTGGTAAAGACGATTTTAAGTCGCATACAATTCTCTTTACCTTACAAATTCAAAACCTATGCCATGCTATCCTGAACCGGCGCTCTATAGCCAATTCTGTGTCCTATTGTAGCAAACATTAACATATACAGGTAGCAAGGTATCATTATCCAGAATGCAAGTTGCAGATTGCCTTTGTACAATACACCAAGATTACCATATATGTAGGGTATAATGGCCCCACCGGCTATACCCATTATTAATAGTGCGGAACCGATTTTAGTATGTCTTCCTAATCCTTTAATTGACATCGGCCAAATGGCGGGCCACATAGTAGCATGTGTAAAGCCAAGCAATGCCAGCATCAGGATAGATACTTTACCTGTGGTGAATAACACGCCGAATATGAGCAGCAGACTAAGTATAAGCATAATGCGCAACAAGGCTTCCTGCGAAAGTACTTTTGGAGTAAGAAATACTCCTGCAAAATAACCCGCCACCATAAACGCTAAGGTTAATGATGTTAAGTACTTGGCATATTCAATAGGTACATCCAGGTATGAGCCATAGTTAATAATGTAATCTCCTGCCAGCACTTCCACACCCACATAAGTGAAGATGGCAAAAGCACCCAGGAACAAATACGTATAGCTACTTAACGGACGGTTATCAGCGGGTGCTATTGCTGCATCAGGCTTGTTCTCATCATCGCGTATATCGGGCAGGGAAGAGTAGCGTATCAATATTGCGACAAGTAGTAGTACTATAGTCAATACTATATATGGAGTGATGATGCGGTTAGCCAGTTCAGTTAAGATGATGTCTTTATCAACACCGGCAGCAGTAGCATCCAGTTGCTTGTTCAAACTATCCATATTGCTGAGTAGTATGGTACCCACTACTATCGGGCTCAGGAAGCCTGCCGCTTTATTGCAGATACCCATCAGGCTGATACGTTTTGCCGCGCTTTCAATGGGGCCAATGATAGTAACATACGGATTAGATGCAGTCTGCAGTATTGATAAACCAAGGCCCTGTATGAATAGGCCTGTTAAGAACAAAGGATAGCTGCGTTGCATAGCCGCAGGAATAAAGATGATACAGCCTATGGCCATAACTACCAGGCCTAAGCTCATACCGTTCTTAAAGCCTGTCTTCTTCAGTATCGCTGAAGATGGTATCGCCATTACAAAGTAGGATATGAAGAAGGCAAACGTAACCAAAGATGCCTGCCTGATATTTAGTTGGCATGTGGTTTTGAGGAACGGTATCAGCGTACCGTTCAGCCAGGTTATAAACCCGAAGATGAAGAACAGGCAGCCGATAAGTATGAGTGATGTGCTATAAGACTTCTTAGTATCCTGGTGCATGCAGACTTAGTTGTATGGCCGAATATACATCAAATGAAGATAAGTGGTAGCATAGGCTTTATGGCACGATACTATGTTGTATTTTACAGCGTAAACAGTTAGCAATACATGGCACAGGAATATGCATTGGGCATCGATATAGGCGGTACTAACACCACGTTCGGCCTGGTTGATAAACGTGGCAACATCATAAGTAAAGGACACTTGTCAACAACGGGTAATACAGTTGGCCAGTATATTGAGGCATTGAGGAATGCTGTACAGCCTGCTATCGACGAAGTAGGTGAGCGGCACATCATTGGTGTAGGTGTAGGCGCACCCAATGCTAACTTCTATACAGGTGAAGTAGCCAATGCCGCTAACCTGCCCTGGAAAGGTGTGATACCTTTTGCTAAGCTGCTTAGTGAAGCGCTTAACCTTAAGGTGACTATAACCAACGATGCTAATGCAGCTGCTTTAGGGGAGATGATGTACGGCGCTGCAAAGGGTATGCGCGATTTCATTGTAGTTACCTTAGGTACAGGTGTTGGTAGTGGCTTCGTAGTGAATGGACAACTGCTATACGGCCATGATGGCTTTGCCGGTGAACTGGGACATGTTATAGCGATACGCAACGGCCGTGAATGTGGTTGTGGCCGTAAGGGTTGTGTAGAGCGGTACAGCTCAGCAACAGGCATTGTGATAACGGCTGAAGAGTGGCTTACAGATCGCAAAGACGAGAGCATCCTTCGTAGCCATTCCGGTAAGCTTACAGCCAAAGCCATCAACGATGCTGCTGAACAAGGCGATGCACTGGCCCTGGAGATATTCGAGTACACAGGCCGAATACTGGGTGAAACACTTGCCGATATAGTAGCTATCACATCGCCGCAGGCTATCATCTTCTTTGGAGGGTTAGCAAAGGCGGGCAAGCTGATATTGGATCCTATAGGTAAACACATGGAGGCAAACCTGCTCAGCATCTACAAGAACAAGATAGCCATCCTTCCATCCGACCTGCCGGATACCGATGCGGCCATACTGGGAGCCAGTGCCCTGGCCTGGTAGCAAAAGCTAGCCCCACGATGAACATCGCGGGGCATCTAAGCTATAAAACCAAACACACCTTCTTTATACTATCTTCTGCCACGTTCCACATTACCTCTTGCAGGTTGTGCTGAGGGTTGTGCACGCTGTACAGGTGCAGATTGCGGCCTCGATTGCATTTGTCTTTGTTCAAATCCACGGTTCTGTTGCACAGGTTGCGAACGTTGTACCGGCTGTGCCTGCCTTTGTTCGAAGGACCTGTTCTGCTGCCTTTCCATACGTTGTACAGGTTGCTCCTGGCGCTGTTGTCCGAAGCTTCTCTGCTGGGTTGCCTGTTGTTCCTGCACTTGGCGTTGACGCTCGAAATTGCGTTGCCTTTCTACTTGCTGCGATTGCTGGCGTTGTTCAAACCCCCTTTGTTGCTGTGCAGGCTCTACTTGTCTTTCCCACGTCTGCTGCCTTCTTTGTTCTATACTTTGTTGCTGGCCGGGGCGCTGACGTTCAATCCTCTGTGCATTTGCCTGCTCCATTTGCCGGCTTGCATTGTTTTGCTGTACGGGTTTCCGTTGCATTTGTAGTTGGTTCCCCCTGTTACCTGCTACCTGATCGTTACGGCCATTGGTTGTGGGCATTTTCAGGCTATTACCCCTTAATGCATTTTGGCGTGCTACCGTAGCCTGTGCAGGGCGTTCGTTGGAGTGTGCATTTCGTATAGACGGGCGGTACATATTGATGGTATTGCTATTACGCACCGTAGTACGGCCCGGCTGGTTTACATTGTTGATGCGGTATGTATTAGGACGTTGTCCTGTACGTCTTTGGTACTCATCGCTGCGTGGGCCCGATACATAAGTTCTATTATTATAGTTATATGTATTGTTTATAATCGTTGTATTATTAATAATGGTAGTATTATAACGTGGGCCTCTATAGTACTCGCGGAAGCGCGGGCTATATATCCTGTTGCATGGTACAAATGTCCACCAGTTGTTAGGTACGTAGTAGTTAGGGCCAAACGATATGTTGATGTTTATACCAGGGCCCATTGGTGCCCAGCCATAATAACCGCCACCGTCGCGCCAGGTAACCCATGCCGGGCCCCATTCCGTATCTGGTATCCATATCCAGCCATAGTAATCATCGTAAGCCCAGCGACCATAGTGATATGGCGCCCAGCCCCACTGATAGTCCGATACCCAAGTGTTACCATACTCTGTCATTGCCCAACGGCCACCTGAATAATAAGGACGAAAGTCCCTGCCTACACCTCTTGGTGTCCATACATAACCATAGCTGGGCGATTGTATCCAGCTACCGTACGGTGCCAACTGATCGTAGAACATTTGGAACGAAACCGATACGCCCGGTTGTGCTTTTGCTTCTTTTAGTGGGGCAATTACCAGCACCGTAGCAAACAGCACCGCCAGCCCTACCCATAGTTTCTTCCAGTTTCTCATTTTAGTTTCTGTTTTTATGTTTGCAATATTTGTTAGACGTACTGCACACATCATAGTTTAATCCAAAACAGAGACCCCTTTTAGCTAAAAGAATGTTAAAGCACTGACTATCAAACTAATTTATGATTTGCCATAAGTAATACGATAGATGCAATTAGCATAATCATCAGAAACCAGCAGCGAACCATCATTCAATTGCAACACATCGACCGGGCGACCCCATGCCTTGCCATTCTTCAACCAGCCATCGGCAAACACTTCGTAACCTGTTACGTTATTACCATCCAGTTTCGCCATCATAACACGGTAGCCAATAGGTTCAGAACGGTTCCATGAGCCATGTTCAGCAATAAATACCTGGTTTTTGTATTGTGCCGGGAACATATTGCCTGTATAGAACTTCATACCCAGAGCTGCACCATGCGGGCTAAGCTTAGCGACAGGTGGTGTGAATTCGCTGCAAGTATGGCCTTTACCATATTCAGGATCTAAAGTTTCACCTGCATGACAATAAGGATAGCCAAAATGCATACCCGCCCGCGGCGCTATATTCAGCTCATCGGGTGGGGTGTTCTCGCCCATTTCATCGCGGCCGTTTTCAGTAAACCATAATGCGCCCGTTTGCGGATGCCATGCAAAGCCTACACTATTGCGAATGCCATTGGCATATACTTCAAAGTCAGAGCCATCAGGGTTCATACGTGTGATGGATGCATAGCGCTTATCTTTTTCAGCATCGTTGCAGATATTGCAAGGTGCACCAACAGGCACATATAGTTTACCGTCGGGCCCAAAAGCTATATACTTCCAGCCGTGGTGTTTATCGGAAGGAAAATTATCACTTACCAATACAGGTTTAGGCGGGTTAGCCAACGAAGATTCTATATTATCGAAACGCCATATTTTATCCACTTCGGCTACGTACAATGCACCATTGCGAAAGGCTACACCATTGGGCATATTCAAGCCATCTGCAATGGTATATTTCTTTTCAGCCACGCCGTCGTTATCCTCATCAACCAGGGCATATACTTTCTTACCCTGGCGGTTGCCCACAAATAGGGTACCCTTATCGCCCATACACAGCGAGCGGGCATTGTCTATATTATCGGCGTATATACTTACTGTAAAACCTTGTGGTACATGAATATCGTTGAGCCTGGGGTCGGTAACCTTGGTCAATGCTTTATTCTTACAACCTGCACCTGCCAGTGTTATGGTTACTAATATTGGGATGAGATAGTATTTGATATTCATGGTTTAAATATTTTAAATTGGTGATAATAATAACATGCCCATAAGTATTATTATTTTATTGTTTCGTTGTTCAATTTTGTTGAAAAATGAAAAAATAAAAAAATTTCATGTGCGACAGTTGGTGGCTGGAAAGCATGTGGCGTGTGCTTTTGACGGAATAAATGCCGCATGGCTGATTTTCTAAGACTTAGCAAAACTGAACAACGTATCTGATTAATTTTAAATGAACAATAAAAGAACATAAAATACTGACAACCAACAGTATTAATTATTTGGCATCAATAATAGCAAAAATACGCTAATTAAAATTATTTTCAAATTAACTTTTATTAGTATAATAATAGATCAATTTTCTATTTTTGAAGCCACATACAATTCATCATGCAATCGTTATTAATACTACACGGCGCAATAGGCGCCAAAGACCAGTTTGAACCACTGCGCAAATTGCTGGAAGGAAAATATGATCTTCATACACTTGATTTTTCAGGACACGGACAAAAAGACTTTGCAGATGAGCCGTATTCGATACCCATGTTTGCTGATGAAGTGCTGCAATATGTAAATGACCATAACCTGCAACAGGTTTCAATATTCGGTTATAGCATGGGTGGTTATGTTGCAATGTACCTGGCTAAGAACCATCCTGATAAAGTGAATAGAATTGTGACCCTGGCTACCAAGTTTCATTGGGATGAAGCCACTGCGCAAAAAGAAGCACAAATGCTAGATGCTGATAAGATAGAAGCAAAAGTACCCGCCTTCGCAGCCGCTTTAGAGAAACGCCATGCACCTAAGCCCTGGAAAGAAGTAATGAGCCGTACCAAAGAGATGCTAAATGCATTGGGCGAGCAAAATGCATTGCAGCCGGAGGATTATGCTAGCATACAAACCCCAACATTGATAATGCTGGGCGATAAAGATAAAA
>CBFGNI010000160.1:0-6666 GCA_965650105.1 uncultured bacterium
AGCTCAAGTAATTATAAAGGTGACAGTAATGTGTTTATAAAAAACACTTTTGAAAATTCTATCTCAGGCTTGTATTTATATTCAAGTAGTAGCAATCATGCATTGGATAATATAATTGACAGCAATGTATTTACTGGTCAAAATTATACGTCAGCGTACTTATATTATCTCGATGGTACAAAAGTGAGAGGTAACACTGTTAATATGTCGCCCAATACTTATGGGTATGGCATGTATATATATCGTCAGACAAATAACGGCAGTAACATAGTGGAAATAACAGATAATGATATTACCAATAATCCCGGTACTTATGGTTATTCAGCATACTTCGCGTATATAATCGGTAATAGCACAAACCGGAATATCATTGCACGCAATAAACTGCATATCAACTCCGGTACATATTTCTATAATCACCTCTCTTATTACAGCGATTTTAATGATGTTTATGAGAATGAGGTAGTAGGTAACGGTACTTATGGAAGTGTGTACTTGTATTACAGTGATAATGTCAGGTTTTATAACAATACAATAAATCTTACAACTACTGCTCCTAGCAGTAATACTTACGGTGTGTATTACTATAATACTGATGAATCTCAATTTTATAATAATACGATAAGTGTAGATGGGCAGTCGCCATCAGCTTATGGGGCCTATTTCTACACAAGTAGCAGTACCTATAGCAATAATTTGATCAGGAATAACATATTTGCAAGTGTTGGAACAAACGGGGCAGGGTTGTATTGGTCTAACTCAGGTAATAATAATACATCCGACTACAATAATATTTATGCTAAATCGGGAGATTATTTCTCAAATGCCGGTACAGTGGAACCATCACTTAATCAGTGGAGGTTGATAAACAATTCTGAAAAGAATTCGATATGTTATGATCCGGGTTTAATTGGGAGTGGTAATGTGCACCCAGACCCTGCAAACCCGGCAAGCTGGTCTTTGAACGGACGTGGTGTGCAACTAAATGGTAACAATCTTGATAAAGATGGTAATAGCAGAGAAACCGATGTGACTATTGGTGTGCCTGATATTGGTGCTTATGAATTTACGCCCACAACCATACCCCCATTAGCAGAAGCTGTGCCTTCAACTTTGGCGGCGGGTGTAAACCAAGTATTTACTTTTGGCCAGGATACAGTTATTACTATTAACTGGACTCAGAATTCAGTTGTATCAAATACAATAGAAGTAAGACAGTATAGCGGCGTGAAAGGACCTTCATACCCTGCTAATACCAGCAACATGTTTTTCTATACTGATGTAAACACGCAAAATGTTACTTCAAATTATACTGCCAGTGTTTATTATCATGATAACTGGCTGGGGAACATTGCTACTGAATCAGATTTACGTATGCTGAAGAAATTGCATCCCGATCCATGGATTGCTTATAATGAAAGTTTAAGTAGTGTTGAAACTAGTGCTAACTACATAACTGCGAATAACCTAACCAGCACAGGTTTATTTACCGGTATAGAAAATGGGTCTCTTTTTTCAGCAGTCATTATACCAATGGGGAATACTACATTTTGTCCTGGCGGGAGTATTGAAATGCATGCAAAATTAACTTCCCCGGATTATACCTATCAATGGTATCATAATGGCGTAGCGATTCCGGGTGCTACTGACACGCTTTATTCAACTTCAACTGATGGCGATTATGAAGTAGCTATTACCCGTCCTACGCCGGGTGGTAGTGAAACAACAACATCTAACATAGTAGCTGTAACAAAAATACCAGCACCCAATGCTGATATCACAGTTGATGGGCCCTTGGTATTTTGTTCAGGTGGGAAACGTATATTGATGGCAGCACCAGGCGCGGGATTATCTTATCAGTGGCAAATGAACGGCCTGGATATACCTGGCGCAACAAACGATAGTTTGGACATAAATACAGACGGAAGTTATACAGTTGCTGTAAGTAATATTGGTTGCTCTTCTATCTCATCTGTTACAACTATATCTGCAGGCCCACTTAATGTTAACCTTGGGTTAGATACATCTTTTTGTGAATCGAAACCATTGATCTTAGATGCAGGTTATGCAGGGGCGCATTATTTATGGAGCACAGGTGATACTACAAAAACCATAACCATTTACGATCGTTCAGGAGATTATTCTGTTGTTGTAGATGGCGGTATTAATTGTAAAGATGCAGACACCATTAATGTCCAAATAGATCCTTTACCATCTGTTGTAGGCATATCTTATATAAGAATGAATACGAGTACATTTCAATTTAGTCCGAGCGGCCCGCAGGATGTAAATAACTATACATGGATATTTGGTGATGGAACTGTTGACTTTACCATGTCACCAACACACACTTATGCTGCAAATGACCCTTGGGAAGTGACTCTCGTGGTTGCTAACGACTGTGGTTTTGATACAAGTCAACTTGACCTTCGTAGTTTAAGCGTAACTGATGTAAACGATATATCAAGTCATCTCATTTTATATCCCAATCCGGCTAAAGATCTGCTTAATATTAAAACCGATGTTGACGCAGTTATTGAAAGAATAACAATAGTGAATAATATTGGTCAGGTTGTGTACGCCGCTGAAAATACTAAGGGAAAAGCAAAAACTATTGATATAGGCAATTTATCAGCAGGTAATTACATTTTAAAAGCATATATGAGTAATGGCAAATTAGCTGTAAAGAAGTTTAATATTCTTAAATAAATAAGATACTACCCAGTTATAATAAAAGGATCGGTGAAAACCGATCCTTTTATTGTTATAGAAATTGCAGAAATGACAAAAACTAACCCTAACTCTTTTGAATTGCATGCTGTCTATTTACTCAGCAGTTAATATGGTACAATTAAATAAATTAATTTTTTTCTTTGAACCTATACGTAATGTGTTAACAATCAATAGGTAGCAGTTTAAGAGTTTTAAATCTGGCTATTCTATGACTATATAGGCAAAAAAAAATTTCGTAATTAATCTACTTTGAACCAATTTTATGACGCCCAAACAACAAGTTTTAGCTAATATAACACCCCTTTTAAAATTACATAGTATGGCACATTTTTACAAACTGAAAAGTTTTATTTGCAATGCTATCCTACTCCTATTCCTATCAGTGGCAGCCAACGCACAGCCTTTGAGTGGTACATACACAGTAGGTGGCGCAGCCCCTGATTATCCAACATTGACCGATGCCGTGAACGACCTGCAAACAAATGGCGTATCGGGGCCAGTTTCTTTCAATTTACGTACGGGCACCTATTCCGGGGCTCAGTATTCAATTTCCGCTATTACAGGTGCAAGTGCAGTTAACAGGGTTACTTTTCAATCTGAAACGGGTGTGGCTGCAAATGTTACCGTAAGCTATCAAAGTGCAGGTTCCGGAGATAATTATATATTTCAATTAGATGGCGCTTCTTTTATTACAATAAAAGATATTACGCTAACCAACAGTGCGACAGCAGATTATGCCTGTGCAGTACAGCTGTTAAATAACGCATCTGGAAATTCTATAATTAATTGCGATATTAATACATCGATTACAGGCTCTACATCTACAGATGCAGCTTTAATATATGCTGATGCATTTGTAGGGGCTGATAATGAATTTACTGGGAATACATTTACCGCCGGCAGTTATGCAATATATCTAAACGGTAATTCTAACACCGATTTCTCAAACAATACAACTATTGCCAATAATACATTTACAGACCAAAGCTATTATGGTGTGTATAATGTTTATGGTAATGATCTAAAGGTTATCAACAACACCTTTTCAACAAGTACAGATGAATATACCGGTATATATTGCTCTAGTAGCGAAGGTGTTATTAGCATTACTAATAATACTATTTCGGTTAATACGGGCTTCTGGTATAGCGCTTATGGTATTAATGTTCAGGATTGCTATGGCACATCAGGCGATCCTTTAAAAATTGAACATAATACGGTTGAAGTAACAAACAGTAGTAGTGGCTCCGCTTATGGTATATATACTTACGGTGTAGAATATCCTTCCATACTTGAAAACACAATTACAACCGCTACTGTCGATGGTTACAATGCTGCTTTGTACAACGCATCTTCACCAAATTCAAACATTGCTAAAAATACAATAACCAGTACAGCTGATTGGGGTACTACCGAAATATCGATGCTGGATGATTGTGCTGATAGTTATTTTGGCGAAAATAGTGTGACTGTAACTGGTGGTCAGAGTGGTGATGTATATTTAAGAGGTATAACCTGGGGCGCAGATAATTCTATAATGTACAAAAATACATTTGATGTGACTGGCACAAGTACATGGGCATATACAGAGAATATAATGTCTCAGGATGCTTCTAATTGTACTGTTAGAAAAAATACAGTTAATATCACTTCTGAATATAAATTGGAAAACTATGTGAACTACTACACGTCTGATGCAACTGTTGACAGTAACGCGTTCACTTTTACGGATAATTCCACTTCATGGGATGGTGAGATGAGTAACTTTATGGGTTACGGCTCAACAAATGGCTTGATTGATAATAATAGTATAGATATTGTTAGCTCAGCTAGGATATATTCTCTTTATGCTGAAAATACCGATGGCACAACTATTAGCAATAATACTATTCACAGTGAGCTAACTAATAACTTTAACTGGGAAATATATGGCTTGATGGCTTCAAACTCTAATGCCGTTAATGTTCTGAACAATGAAGTCTTTGTAAAATCCTCCAATTCCAATGGAGCCACCACATATGGTTTTATGGCATATGGAGCAAACGGAATTCAAGTAATGAATAATAGTATAGCTACTAATAATGTAACCAGTAGCGGTGCTTATGGACTCTACATTCAGGATAATAGAAACGGGAAATACCTTAATAATTCTGTGTTTATGCAAGGTAGCCAATGGGGTTACGTAGTATATGCCGATAACTGGAGTCCTGATCCGGATTATGTAAATACTACATTGTACAATAATATTTTCATTGGCACCCAAGGTAATGCATATGCGCTTAATCCCGGAAGTGGCAAAGTATATACTTCTGATTACAATTTGTTTTATACCCCTTCCAATGTATTTTTCAATACAAATACCTGGAGTGGTATGAACTTATCTACTTTCAGAGCTACCACCGGCAATGATAAAAATTCATTGCAATATAATGCGCTTGCGGCGCTACCTAACAGGGCAACCGGCAATTTGATGCCTGACAACGCAGTACCTGAAGTGTGGGCTATCAATGGCCGTGGTGTACATGATGCATTGGTTCCTGCTGATATAACGGAAACAAACCGCCCTGCTACGAAAGCTGATGGTGTACCGGATTTGGGTGCTTATGAAGTATTGCCAACAAGCATACCGCCTGACGCGGTTGCTATACCAGCTGTTCCCGCAACAGGTATGCAATATTTTACTTTTGGTTTAGATACTGTTGCAAGTATAGACTGGACAACCGCAACTGTACCTGCTACTATTACCGTAAAACAATATTCAGGTGAGGAACCAAGTGCATTTACATTCCCTTATTTCATGTATTTCCATACTGATATTGATGCATCGGTAGGTAACTATCCGCATACGACTAATATTTATTATAAAGACCCATGGACCGGTACCACTGCAGCTGAGTCTGGTTTAAGATTGGTTAAAAAATTAGGTACAAACGCATGGAGCCCATATACTGCCCCGGCAAGCACTGCTTACGCTGCCCGCAATATTATCAGTACAACCGGCCTTGTAGATTTTGGTGACCATACAGGTAGCGATGTTGATAACAATGCTAGTGTTGATAGATTAACTGCTCCTACGCCTACTTTCTGCGCCCCTAGTACGCAAACAATAAAAGTAATGGTGAAAAATACCGGAAACAACGTGATCAACGATTTGAAAGTTGACTGGTATATGAATGGCTTTTTACAAGGTACTGTGACTTATTCTACGCCGATCAATACAATTCAAAATCCGCCTGATGAAGCTGAAATTACTTTAGGTAATTATAATTTCACTAATGCACGTCCGGTTAGGCTGGTTGCATATGTATACGACCCTAATGGTGTAAAAGATTCAGCACCTATCGATGACACTTTAAAGGCAGTAATAACTCCCGGTTTGAATGGTGTATATACAGTAGGTGGCACACCGGCACCTGATTTTGTAGATGTAAAGGAAGCGATAAATATATTAAACATGTGGGGTGTATGTGGCCCAACTACATTTAATATACGCGATAGCGTAGGCGCTTATCAAGGAGCAGGCATTATTAATGCTCCTATAATAGGTGGTAGTACTACAAATCGTGTGACATTTAAATCAGAATCCGGTAATGCCGCTAATGTAGTCATACAAGGTATAACTGCCGACGCCGTTTTTGGATTAAATGATGTAACTGATGTAAGTATAAAAAATGTTACAATACAGGCTCAGGGTACAATCGGTATCTCAATGGCAGGCAGCCCGCAGCGTGATACTATACGGGGATGTATTATTGAAGTACCGGCATCAAGTGTATGGGATAATTTCCGTGCAGGTATCTCTAGTGTGAATGATCAATACCAGGGTTATGATAACGCTATAATAAAAAATACATTTACCGGTGGCGAGTCGGGCGTTACTCTGGCTTCACAAAGCTGGTATGATGCATATAACAATGTTATAGATAGCAATAG
>CBFGNI010000161.1:0-6661 GCA_965650105.1 uncultured bacterium
CGATTGAATTTCGATGCGTTCAGGAAAAAGCCTAAATGGATATGCGGCTTCAGTGATATAGTTGTGTTGCTGAATCATATACAGGCTCAATTTGAAATTCCGGTATTACACAGCCCTATGTGTAATGCATACAAGCCCGAGACTATTGGAAGCGATCATTTACAAAGCTTTTTCACTGCTGTAAGTGGAGGCGATCTTTCATATCCTATAGCTACTCATCCATACAATCGCACAGGTATTTCAGAAGGAATATTGACAGGTGGCAACTTAGCTATTCTTGCACACCTTACCGGTTCTGTATCTGAAGTAAATACTGACGGTAAAATTCTATTTCTTGAAGATGTGGGTGAATACCTGTACAATATTGATAGAATGATGCTGAACCTGAAACGTGCAGGCAAACTTGATAAGCTGGCAGGCTTAATATTGGGTGGCTTTACCGATATGAAAGACACTACGCGACCATTTGGCCAAACAATTGAAGAGATAATAATGGATAAGGTGCGCGAGTATAACTACCCTGTTTGTTTCAATTTTCCTGTAGGGCACCAGCAGATCAATTATACCCTTTGCTTTGGCGTCAAGCATCAGCTTCACGTACAAGCTACGGATGCTAGCCTTACCTTACTCAAATAACTGTGCGGGCAATAATTTCCACACCACTCATTCATTATCTACTAGTAATGAACTCATTATATCTCAGGCTTCATTTTTGAGATACCTGTAAGATATTTCGCACTAACCAAAACAAGATCCTTTATGAAACAATTTTTAATTGCATTTGCAGCATGCATTCTCCTGTTCTCTTGCACCGATGCCCCTAAAGCAGATAAAGCAGACGCTACCGAAGCCCAAATTGTAACACAACCTGCTAATGCAGACTATAAAGCTGACCTGCAACAAAGTGCTATAGAGTGGATTGGCACCAAGCCGGTTAAAAGGCATCATGGAACTTTAAAACTGGCTGACGGCACACTTGCTTCAGCCAATGGAACCTTATCGGGCGGCATGTTTACTATTGATATGAATACGTTAACACCCGATGATCAGGACGCAGAAGGTAATACCAAATTACAAGGCCACTTGAAAAGCGAAGACTTTTTTGATGTGGCTAAATTCCCAACATCTACTTTCGAGATAACTGAAGTGAAACAAGGTGTTAGTGGTAATGATGTAGTAATGAAAGACGCTACGCATACTGTAACGGGAAATCTTACTATGAAGGGTGTTACCAAAAGCATCACATTCCCCGCAAAAATTACAATGACAGATAATCAGATTACATCAGACGCTGAATTCAATATCGATAGAACGCAATGGAATATCGTATATGGTAATGATAAGGGGCTTGGTGATAAATTTATTCGCCCGGAGGTAAACATTAAATTACACCTCATAGCTAGTAAATAAGACGCTAAATTCAAATAACAAGAGGCGTACAAACTGTACGCCTCTATCATTATAGGTTTGACTCATCATTTATCGCTTCCCAAAGTGCATCTTTTAAAGGCTGTATACCAAGGTTTGCAGCAGCGGAAATGAAAAGATGCGGAATATCTTTAGGCAACGTAGCGGCGATTTCTTTTTTTAGCTCATCGTCCAGCATATCGCTCTTACTAATCGCAATCAGCATTCTCTTATTCAGCAATTCAGGATTGTATAGCTCCAGTTCGTTGAGCAATACTTTAAACTCATTTCCATGGTCGGGGCTATCTGCAGGTATAAGGAATAGCAATACAGAGTTGCGCTCAATATGCCGCAAAAACCTATGACCTAACCCTTTCCCTTCTGCAGCACCTTCAATGATACCCGGCAGATCAGCCATCGCAAAAGACCTGTTATCGCGGTAAGAAACTATACCCAACTGAGGCGTAAGTGTAGTAAATGCGTAATCGGCTATTTTTGGTTTTGCAGCACTTATAGTCGATAGCAATGTTGACTTACCCGCATTAGGGAAACCAACTAACCCAACATCAGCAAGTATTTTTAGCTCTAAAAACTTCCAGCCTTCAATACCCATCTCACCCGGCTGTGCATATTCCGGTGCCTGGTTAGTGGCAGTAGCAAAATTGCTGTTGCCCAAACCACCACGGCCACCGCGTACCCATATCACTTCCTGACCATCTTCTAATATCTCAGCTTCTATCTCTTCAGTCTCTTCATCGCGTGCAACGGTACCAAGTGGCACATCTATAATAATATCCTTACCATCTTTACCGCTTGAGTTATTTTTATATCCGTTTTGGCCATCTTCTGCCAATACGTTTTTATGGTATCGAAGGTGTAATAATGTCCATAGCTGTTTATTGCCACGCAATATTATATGCGCACCACGACCACCGTCGCCACCATCAGGGCCCGCCTGGGGATTGAATTTAGTACGCGCAAAATGTGAACTGCCTGCGCCCCCTTTACCAGAGCGGCAGAAAATGCGTATATAATCTACAAAGTTTCCTTTCTCCACTATACAGGTAGCAAATATTTATCTATTTCTTTTGTCAATAGAACAAAAGTTTCATCTATCGAGTTGTCACCTTTTATACGCTCCAGTTTACCCTGTGCATTGTAATGGTCGGCAACAGGTTCAGTTTTAGCGTAATACTCCTTTATGCGTTTAGCTATCACTTCTTCATTATCGTCGCTACGGCCGGATATTGCACCTCTGCCTAAAAGCCTTGTAACCAAATCTTCTTCAGGCACTTCCAGCGATAATACAAGGTGTATTTCCGTATTTTTAAATTCAAGCAACTTGTCCAATGCCTCAGCCTGTGCTTTGGTGCGAGGAAAGCCATCGAAGATAAAACCACGTGCATTTGGTGTTTCATCGATTTTAGAGCTGATCATTCCTATAACTACTTCATCAGGTACCAGTAAACCCTGATCCATAAACTTCTTTGCTTCCAAACCAAGTGGTGTCTGGCGGGTTACTTCATCACGCAAAAGATCGCCTGTTGATATATGATGCAAACGGTATCCCTTTACTACATTGGCCGACTGTGTACCTTTTCCACTACCCGGAGGGCCAAACAAAATCAAATTGAACATACTTCTATAAATAATATTAACGCCACAAAAATAAGGTATTCCCTTTCCTATTACTACTAAGATGATGAATTAAAATAATGCCAGATAGCTTTAATGTAGCAATTTCGCCTTTAGTGTGGCACTTATTTCTATCCACTGTCCGGGTTGTAAGCCATCTAAATGCACATTGCCAATGCTGTTTCTTATTAATCGCAATACCGGAAAACCAATCGCAGCACACATACGCCTTACCTGCCTGTTTTTACCCTCTGTTATTGTTAGTTCCAACCATGATGTAGGAATATTCTTTCTAAAACGTATTGGCGGATTTCTATCCGGCACACCAGGTTCATTCTCTAATACAACTGCCTTTGCTTTTTTCGTTTTGTATTGCTTACCTACTACATTTATCATCACACCATTCTGCAGTTTTTCAATTGCGTCATTAGTTACTTCACCCTCTACTTGTACCCAATAAGTTTTTGAATGCACAAACTTCGGTTCCAGTAATTGGTGTGTTAATAGTTTGTCGTTAGTAAGTAAAAGCAGCCCTTCGCTATCAAAATCCAATCTGCCCACAGGGTAAATATCTTTTTGCAGTTGGGGTAAATAATCCATTAAGGTTTGTTTTTCACCTTCCGGTGAAAATTGACAGAGCACCTGATACGGTTTGTAAAACAGAAAATACTTCAACATAAAAAACTACAACCCTTTGAAACGCTTTGCTGACAAGCTTTATAGAAGACAATAAAAAAAGTCCGACATGTTTTGCAACCGCCGGACTCTATAAAGGATGGGTTAGTAAGTACAATCCTATCACAATATTAAAAATAATTTCTCCTACTAAAAAAAATATTTAGAAAAATTTTTCTGCGCGTGTTGAAAAAATGTGAACAACCTTCTTCTCAAAAATTTTAAAAGCTAAAATCTACAGTTATAAAAACGTTCACTTCCGCTACCAGTCCTTATCAATTTTCACAGGAACACCTTTTTCTTTTTGGTGCTTATCCTGTAATTTTTTCTCTTCTTGCTGCAATGCATTTAGCAATTGCTCGGCCTGCTTTTCTGATAACTTGCTTGGCTGTGGTTGTGGTTTCTGGTCTTGCTTATCTTGTTTGTCTTTGTTCTGATCTTGCTTATTATTCTTATCCTGATTGTCTTTTCTTTGGTCTTTCTTATCCTCTTTATTGTCTTGCTTATCCTTGTCTTTATCCTGATTATTCCTATCGTTTTTCTTGTCTTTGTTTTTATCCTTGCCTTCACCTTGCTGCTTTTTAAGCATTGCCTGCGCGTACGACAGGTTATATTTTGCATCAGCATCCTGTGGGTTATTACGCAATGCTTGTTTATAAGCGTTTATAGCGTCTTCCCACTTCTGCTCTTGCATATAAGTGTTACCAATATTGTAGTTAGCGGCCGCTTTCCCATCTTTATCTTTTTCAGCTTTTGCTGTAGCTTCCATCACCTTACGTGCACCCTCATACTGCTTTTGCTGATACATTGAATTACCAAGATTAAAAAGGCCCGGTGTATAGCCTGGGTTTTTCATCAATGCCTGCTGGTATGCGTCAGTAGCTTCCTTATACCTTTTCTGGTCATAAAACTTATTGCCTTCGCGTACCAGTTTCTTTTCCTGCGCATGGCTGTTTATAAAAGGAAATATTAGCAGCAGCACTGTCATTATATTTTTCACTTGCCTCATGCTGCTTTTGCTTTATTTCTATTTTTTATTTTGGCACCCGATGCTGGCAGCAGCCATTCAAGCATTAGTATTATAAATGCTATTGCCAGGAAATACTGGAAATAACTATTGTAATCGGTAAATACAACCGCTCCTAAATTTTTCTGTTCCATTCCGTCCATTACGTCAGTTAATTTACTAGCCAGGCGATCTGTATTCTGCAATAGGCTGTATGTACCATGTCCCGCTGCCGCTATCGATTTTAGTTCTTGTTCATTTAATTTACTTATCACAGGGTTACCATTCTCATCCAGCTTTACACTTTTAGTTTCAGGGTCGAAGATGGTTGTACCCTGAGGAGACCCTATACCAACCGTGTGAATGATAATTCCGGACTCCGCAGCTTCTTTTGCTTTTGCTGCTGTTTTCTCGTCATGATCTTCACCATCAGAAATAATAACAAGCGATTTATATTTCTTTTCCTTTTGCGAAAAAGAGTTCATTGCCAGGTCTATTGCATCGCTTATCACAGTGCCTTGTGTAGGTATCAGATCAGGTTTTACATTTTGCAACATCATCTTCATTGCACCGTAATCTATAGTCAATGGTACTTGCAAATAGGCCCTGCCCGCAAAAACCACTAGTGCTACACGATCATTCTTCATTTTATCTATCATGCGGGTTATCAGTTGCTTGGCACGTGTTAATCTATCGGGCTGTATGTCTTTTGCCAGCATACTTTTACTTACGTCCAGCGCTACCACCACATCCACGCCTTTACGCTGTACATTTTCGGTTTTTGCCCCCATCTGCAGGTTGGCCCAACCAATCACTAACATAATGAAGGCAATGCTCAGCAAAACGAACTTTAGTACAAAACGCCCGGGTATAAAACCTTTCATCTGTTCGTTTATCAGGCGCTCATCTCCCAGTTTTTTTCGTTTGCTTCTGCGCCAATATATATAGGCTATAAAAAGAACAATAAGCACAGGCAACAACCCCAGGCCTAATAAATGCGATATATGTTGAAAACGTAGCATGAATCTATATGACGCAAATTTAATCGCCTGATATATTATTGAAAGTATCTAAATTATGATTTTTAATTTCTTTAACAGAGGCTTATGTCATATCCAATTGGGAGAAGCAAAAAATGTAGCTTTGCAATATGCATGATTACCTGGAGGGTTTAAATGAAAACCAGAGAGTGGCAGTAGAGCATATTAACGGACCACTGATGATAGTTGCGGGCGCTGGCAGCGGCAAAACAAAAGTACTGACTACCCGCATCGCACACCTTATGCGCAATGGTGTAGATGCCTTTAATATACTTGCACTGACTTTTACCAATAAAGCAGCCAGCGAAATGAAAGAGCGTGTGGAGAGAATATTGGGCAATAGTGAAGCACGTAATTTATACATAGGCACTTTTCACTCTGTCTTCGCAAGAATATTAAGAGCCGAAGCAAACAAATTGGGTTATCCTAACAACTTTACTATTTACGATACCGATGATGCTAAATCGGTAATTAAAAGTATAGTGAACGATCTGAACCTGGACGATAAGCTTTACAAACCGGCATTTGTTTACAATCGTATATCCGCAGCTAAGAATGGCCTGATCGATCCGGTAACATACATGCAAGACAATTTTATACAGCAGGAAGATGCCCGTAGCAATCGGCCTTTACTAGGTCAGATCTATGAAGCATATGCCAAACGTTGTTTTAAAAACGGGGCAATGGATTTTGATGATCTGTTGTTTAAAATGTACATATTACTTACGCACTTTCCCGATGTATTGGCTAAATACCAGCATAAATTCAAGTATGTGCTGATAGATGAGTACCAGGATACCAACGTAGCACAATACCAAATAATAAAAATGCTGGGCGCTGTGCACGAAAATATTTGTGTGGTGGGTGATGATGCGCAGAGTATCTATTCATTCCGCGG
>CBFGNI010000162.1:0-6658 GCA_965650105.1 uncultured bacterium
TATACAAACTAAGCAGACTGAAAATTCAACTGCTAATATTGATACTGCATTTGGCAATCCTGCTATCAATGCAAATGAGATAGATGCCTACATAGAAGACGACATACGTATAAGCAGCAGGCTGAAATCAAATATTGGTATACACTATACCGGTTTTATGGTGCGCGATAAATACTTCCAGGGTTTACAGCCTCGCGTGGCAATACGCTATTTAATTAATGATGAGCTGAGTGCAAAAGCATCGTATGTGCAAATGACGCAGTTCATACATCTGCTTACCAATTCTTCGGTTGGTTTGCCAACAGATCTTTGGGTGCCAGCTACCGACAAAGTGCCAAGGCAATTATCACACCAGGCGGCAGTGGGTTTAGCATACACCCATAAAACAGGAATGGAGGTGAGTCTGGAAGGTTATTATAAAACCATGGAAAATGTGATAGAGTATAAAGAAGGCGCCAGCTTCCTGAACACCAACGGAAACTGGGAAGATAAAGTACAGATAGGTAAGGGTAAAAGCTATGGTGGTGAGCTTTTCATACAAAAAAAGAAGGGGAAGTTTACGGGCATGCTGGGCTATACCTTATCATGGACAACCCGACAGTTCGATAGCTTAAACAATGGAGAAGAATTCCCTTACCGCTACGATCGCCGACACGATCTTAAGATAGCAGGTATTTATCAATTGGCTAAAAACATTGAAGCAAGTGCAGAATGGGTATATGGTACAGGTAATGCCATTACAATGCCTGTAGGTATTTACCGCACGCAGGAAGGCTCTGAAATAGAAGTATATGGCAAACGAAACGCCTACCGTATGCCTGCTTACCACCGCGGTGATGTAAGTATCAAATTCATGAAAAAGAAACCGCGCTGGGAACGTGCATGGGTATTAAGCGTATATAATGTATATAACAGGCAAAACGCTTATTATATAGGTAGAGAAATTACAAAGAATGGTGCCAACCAGTTCAAGCAATACAGCCTGTTCCCTATTATTCCATCTATCAGTTATCAATTTAAATTCTAATTCTCAGCATGAAAAAATATATCAGTCTATTGTTTGTTTTACCTTTTTTTGCTGCTTGCGAGAAAAATATTAAAGTAAAACTACCTGACTATGAGGAACAGTTATTTTTCTTCAGCAATGCTGAAACAGGAAATAATTTTTCTGCCTTTGTAAGGCGGAGCGAAAAAATAACTAACTACAACAATCTGCATGATTTGAGCATAAAGAATGCTACAATAATGTTGTATATAAATGATGATAGCGGTACGCCGGTATATTATATAGATAGTGCGGAAAGATATTTGTGTTCTGTTATTATTAAGCAAGGCGACAAGTTGAGGATAGAAGTAATGGCGCCTGACTTTCCCAAACTGGAGGCTAGTGCGGAGGTGCCGGTAGAAGTACCGATAAATGAAGTACGTATAAGGCGTAGTGTAAAGACTGATGGATATGGTAACCCCGCCAGCGAGGTGAAAATAAAGTTTGCTGACCCCGGCGGCACCGGAGACTATTACTTGCTCGATCTTATATCTGGTGCAGGTACTACCAGCAATTTTGAGGGAGATTCCAGCTATATGGGGCCTTGGACGGGTGAGTGGGTATGCGTGCAATCTACTGACCCTTCTATAGATGAAGTAACTGGTAACGATCCTTTATCGGCGGGCGAACAACAATGTTTACCATCAACAGGCATATTATTGAACGATCAGCTATTTAACGGGCAAACAAAGGAATTGACACTATATGCCAACGATTATTTTTTTCAGCCTTACGTAGATAGTACTACAGGTATAACATCTTATCCTAAGGTACAGTTGAAACATATTAGCGCTGAATATTACCGATACCTGAAGACCACTAAAAATGTATTGGATAATAGTGGCAACCCGTTTGCGGAGCCTGTAAATGTGAAAAGCAATATTAAAAATGGCTACGGTGTGCTGGCACCTGTCAGTGTAAGTATTAAAGAAATAAAAAACCCATAATACTGCACAAAGGCTTTTGCAGAATATTTTTCTACTTTAGCTTTATGGAGCAAATCATAGTTTCCAACAAAAAAGTACAGAATGCATGGGCTATGTACGACTGGGCTAACTCAGCGTATAATTTGGTTATTACATCAACCATATTCCCCGCTTATTACGATGCTATAACGAGTACCAAAGAAAACGGACGGGTAATAAACGATAAGGTGAATTTCTTCGGGCATACGTTTACTAATAGCGTCTTGTTCGATTATGCTTTGGCTGTGGCTTACCTGGTTATTGCTCTTATATCGCCCATACTTTCGTCAATTGCCGACTATCGTGGAAATAAGAAGCGGTTCATGCAAATATTCTGCTATATAGGCTCGTTGGCTTGTTGTGGTTTATACTTTTTTAAAAGCAATACGGTGGAGTTGGGTATCGTGCTATTTGCCATAGCGGCCATTGGTTATTGCGGTAGCCTGGTATTCTACAATGCGTTCCTTCCTGAAATAGCAACAGAACAAGAGCGGGACAGGTTAAGTGCTAAAGGCTTTTCTTATGGCTATATTGGCAGTGTGTTGTTGCAAGTTATATGCTTTGTATTTGTGCTGGCCCCGGGCCTGTTTGGTATTACTGACGATAGCTTTCCGCCACGTTTGTCGTTTTTATTAGTAGGGTTCTGGTGGCTGGTATTTGCACAAATACCGTTCAGGAAGTTGCCCAAGGGCCAGCCTATAGCTATTACAAGCAAGAATGTATTAACCGGAGGGTTTCATGAATTAGGTAAGGTGTGGCAGCAAATGAAATCCTTGCCTGTGCTGCGTACTTATCTTGGGGCATTCTTCCTGTACAGCATGGGTGTGCAAACAGTAATGCTGGCGGCAACCTTGTTTGGCAGTAAAGAAATGAAGCTGGAGACTACACAGTTGATCACCACTATTCTCATTATACAATTGGTGGCAATAGCCGGTGCAACTCTTATGGCCAGGCTATCGGAAAAGTTTGGTAACCTAAAAGTACTGTTCTTTGTACTTTTTATATGGATAGGCGTATGCATTAGCGCTTATTATATAACTACTGCAGTACAGTTTTATATAGTAGGTGGCGTAGTAGGTTTGGTTATGGGTGGCATACAATCGCTCAGTCGCTCTACCTATGCCAAGCTGATGCCTGAAACCAAAGACACGGCATCATTTTTTAGCTTTTACGACGTTACCGAGAAGATAGCCATTGTAATAGGTATGTTTTCCTTTGGTTATATAGAAGAAGCTACAGGCAGCATGCGCAATTCTATATTGGCCTTAATAGGCTTCTTTGCTGCCGGGGCTATCATTTTGTACCTTGCCATAGTAAAGGCGAAGAAAGAACATTTAAAAACAACAGTTATTTAGTTATGAGATTATTTTCGATAAATGCGGGATACTTTAAGTTGGATGGTGGTGCAATGCATGGTGTAGTACCTAAAAGCATGTGGAATAAAGCCAACCCTGCCGATGATAACAACATGTGTACCTGGGCTATGCGCTGTTTGCTGATAGAGCATGGCAATTATAAGATATTGATAGATACCGGCATGGGTACCAAGCAAGACGAAAAATTCTTTAGCTATTATTACCCGGATACAAGTGTTACAATAGAAAAGTCATTGGCTGAACACGGTTTTAAGCCGGAAGATATTACTGATGTGTTTCTTACGCACTTGCATTTCGATCATTGCGGCGGTGCTATAAAACGTGATGGCGATAAGCTTGTGCCAGCGTTTCCTAATGCCATATACTGGAGCAATCAAAAACACTGGGAGGCGGCAGTAAACCCAAACGAGCGTGAAAGGGCATCTTTTCTTAAGGAAAATATACAGCCTATAAAAGATAGCGGACAGTTGCGCATGGTAGAAGCTACTGACGGTAGCAACTGGATAAAAGATATTGATTTGCGCTTGGTGAATGGCCATACCGACACTATGATGCTACCACAGATCAATTACAACGGTACTACGGTGCTGTACTGTGCCGATCTGATACCGAGTGCAGCGCATATATCCATGCCATGGGTTATGGCTTACGATATGCGACCGGTTGATACGCTAAAAGAAAAACACCTGATACTTAATGAGGCAGCTGAACAAAATTGGGTTCTTTTCTTCGAGCACGACCCTAAAATAGAATGCTGTACATTAAAGAATGAGAATGGCCGGATTAAAATAGATAAGACTTTCCCGCTAAGTGATCTGGTAAAAGAAAAGGATGCTGCTGATAAATAATTGCAGGTTTACGGAAAATATATTTAAAGGAGCTATATGCTCCTTTTTGCTTTTCAGTCGTGACATTGTCATGACAATATTAAACTGTAGAAATCATGCTGCACACTTAGCTTTGCACCGTCATTTAAAAGCCATTTCAATGAGAATTTCTGCCTCTTACAAAAGCCTGGCAATACTTGCAGGTTTATTTGCATGTACGCAAACTTATGCGCAAGAACATAAAAACAGTGAACATGCTCACAGTGCGGCAACAGGGAAGCCTGTTACCGGTACACTACGCTACGAAGACGAAAAACATTTTAAGAATATTCAGCAGCTAACCTGGGGTGGCGATAATGCTGAAGCATATTTTGGACTGGATGGTAAGGCCATTGTTTTTCAACGTACCAACCCGAAGGAAGGTATTGATTGCGACCAGATATTCTACGGTAAGTTGCCTAAAAACATGAAGGACAGCTTTAAGTACACCAGGATAAGTAATGGTAAAGGCCGTACTACATGCGCTTATATTATGCCTGATGGTAAACACGTAGTATATGCTTCAACACATTTAGGTGGTGAAGCTTGCCCGCCGGTGCCTGATAGAAAAGTTTTGAAAAAATATGTTTGGCCAATTTACGATAGCTATGACATATTCGTTGCCGACCTGAAAGGTAATATCACTAAACAACTGACCAATGAGCCAGGTTATGATGGTGAAGCAACTATATCGCCTAAAAAAGATAAAATACTATTTACCTCCATGCGCAATGGCGATCTTGACCTATATACAATGGATATGGATGGTAAGAATGTAAAGCAAATAACTAAAGATCTGGGTTACGATGGTGGTGCATGGTTTTCGCCCGATGGTAAGAAAATAGTGTGGCGTGCATCCCGCCCTACTAGCGAAGCTGATGTTAAAGAATATAAAGACCTGCTGGCACAAGGCATGGTAGCGCCTACTAATATGGAAGTGTTTATTGCAGATGCCGATGGGAGCAATGTGCAGCAAGTAACCAAGCTGGGCAAAGCTAACTGGGCACCTAACTTCACTGCCGATGGTAAGCGCATCATCTTCGCTTCTAACCATGAATACGAGAGAGGTTTCCCCTTTAATATGTACCTGATAAATTTTGATGGTACCGGGCTTGAAAAAATATCGCACGATGGAGGCTTTGATGCATTCCCTATGTTCTCGCCCGATGGTAAGAAACTTATCTTCAGCTCAAACCGCAATAACGGTGGTACGCACGATACAAATGTATTTATCTGCGATTGGGTTGACTAGTAAAACTGTTTTATAATATTTTGGGGATGGCTACTCTGCGTTACATGAGTAGCCATTATTTTTTGTTGTAATTATAAAATAAATCTTGTGTAGGTAACGTATGTATATACATTTTTTGATTCGAGATTGATGTGCGTTTTAAATAAAATAGCTTGTAAACAAATGTATATATACGACAGATATTTTTCGTTTGAATTGAACTTTTTATTATTCAGAAAAATGGATAAGTCTTATCAAAAAAAAGACCAAACTTTTGAATGTCCATACTGTGGTATTGAGTAAACAAACAAGTGCTAAGAATTTTTTTTTTACACAAATTGTTAGCAATTTCGTTCTCCCCAGTAAAGATGAATAACAAACCATCTGTGAGAGCGATTTTGTGCCGGGGTCAACAAATATTTTTAGAAAGGTTTTAGTAGGTAAAGCTGGTTTTAAAGTTAAATTTTATCCGGCCGGTAAATTCGTCGCCCTACTATAATGTTTTTAGGGAAAATGGTACTAACTTGATTACGTTGAAAACGCAAATGGAGTATAACAATTACAATAATACATCTAATAATATATCGGGAGAAGCAGAAGCCGTTTGGGATAAGTGTTTAGGTATAATAAAAGATAACGTTAACTGGCGCACCTTTCAAACATGGTTCGAGCCGATAAAAGCTGTTGCTTTATCGAATAGTATACTCACATTGCAAGTGCCAAGCCAGTTTTTTTATGAGTGGTTGGAAGAACACTATGTTGAGTTGTTAGGTAAAACCATCAAACGCATTTTGGGTAAAGAGGGTAGGCTCGAGTATCGTATAGTTATGGAGAAAGCCTCCGGCCAACGCCAGCAAACATCTATCAATATTCCGGGTAGCACGTACACTAAGCCACCTATTGAGAATAACTATGTGGATATGCCCCTGAAATGGGACGATCCGCACAATATAAAAACACCTTATGCTATACCAGGCCTTAAGCGCATGCAGATAGATCCGCAGCTTAACGCTAACTATACTTTTGAAAAATATGTTGAAGGCGATTGTAACCGTGTAGCTCGTTCTGCGGGCTTGCATGTTGCGCAAAAGCCAGGTGCTACTTCATTCAATCCTTTAGTTGTTTTTGGTGGTGTAGGTTGGGGTAAAACCCACCTGGTACAAGCCATAGGAAAT
>CBFGNI010000163.1:0-6649 GCA_965650105.1 uncultured bacterium
CGATGAGGCTATACGCTATTGCGATGCGTGCTACGAGACTCATTACCTGCCGGCGCTGGCAAAACTTCGTTTTGAAGGCGCCGATAACACACTCCCGTTATTGCGAGGACTATAGATGCTCTTAATAAGAGTAGCGCCAGAATGTAGTTCATATCTGCGGATATTTACGCAGCCGTTTAAAGATAAAGAAGCAGAGCCATAGCAAAGGCACATTAAGCACTATACTTATGAGGTAAATTATGGTATTGCCGCCAGCAGGATCATATAAGTTTGCATCGGTAAGGGTATATAATGCCAGCACTGCTATTACTAATGACCATACAACGAACATACCCAACGCTATGCGTGCAAATAGCTGCCGTATGAAGTGCAGCAATATGGGCACTAAAGCAATAGCCGCCAGTAAGGTTACCATCTCCAGTCCATGGTAAGTGCTGTATGCACCGTTAATTACATCCACCCGGTGAGGTACTGCTGCATAACAGTGATAGGTTGCCAGCAATAACAGTAGTGTAATGATGCACTTCATAGGTATGCTAAGGTATGCATATTGAAGATTGCATTTACGGTCTTCGCTTGGCTCGCAATGACGGAAGTAATAGTAGCACTACCGATGAACGGTGCCACCTTTCTTGAAGTCTCTTTCAAAGGAAAGGCTAACGCCGCAATAGGTAAATAATACGATACCGCTGGCTGCATAAACAAAAAAGTGGCAGGCATTATGCCCACCACTTTTTTATTCTAAACTATCGTTTGTACGCTAAACTATACTCTATTCGTTGTGCTCTGTTCTCTATTCACTGCCCTACGCCTTTATCTCGAACCGCTTAGGTGGCGGCATTTCCCAATCTATTTTACGCTTCACCAGCCACAGCTCTTTTATCTCGCTTTTCTTCATGGTGAACTGCGGGTAGAACTCTTCGTTATCGCTTATCAGTACAAAGGTCTCGTTATCGTCTTTGCGGAAGAGGCGCTTTACCATTATGCGGTCGTCGGTTACTACTACGTGTATATAAAACTGCGCGGTAGTATTCCAGTACTCGCGTTCTACGGTTTCGCCCACCACGTGGAAGTGTTCCTTCAGCGTAGGCTCCATGCTATCGCCACTCACCTCGAAAACCCGGTAGCGGTCGCCACGGTAAGGCATATTGGGCACGTTCATCTGCTCCAGTTCGTTTACAAACTTGGGGTCGAGGTAGTGCTTGCTATAGCCCGCCTGCGCCATTATGGGCACTACGCTCAGGCCATCATTGCGGCCGGTAGTGCTGTCGCCAAAGGCGCGGCGCATGCGTAGTTCATCGCCCGTTATACGGCTGTTGGCCAGGAAGCCCGCCGATGGGTTGTTGTACAATCCGCCAAATATCTGGTCGGCGGGTATGCCCAGTGCTTCGGCTGCTTTTTGTTTAAAGTGCTCGTCCAGGGTCGTCTTTCTGAAATTGTAATACAAGGTGCTACGAGGTATACCCAGTATATCGGCCAGGCCATGTATGCCGGGCTTGCTCAGCTTGGCTGCGTTTTGCAGGGCTTCGCCTTCATGTATCTGAATAAAGTCCATAGATTAAAATTAAAAATATTATTTCAAAAAACTTGCACATTTGTACACAATATGTACATTTGTACAACAAACAGAGTTGGTCGAGCAACAATGTTGCACAAATGTATAAATAACTTCTTAAACCACAAAACCATGATAACAGAAAAGTTTTTACCCGCAGAGCGGAGGCTGCTTGCCAAGCGGCTGGAGCTGTATGGCACCATTGCCGATTGCGCTGCCCGCACAGGCATACACCGCAGCACCATAGCAAGAGTATTGAAAACGGGCGAGGGTTCGCAAACCATCGTCAGCAAGCTGAGGGAATACCTGGAGAACGGATCGAAAGTGGAAATAAGTGAATGATTAGCTAATGTGATGATGTGATAATTAGTTAATGACAAAAAATGAATGAAATGTATAAGTGACGATTAGCTGATGTGATGATTAGCAAATTAGCTGATGACAAAAAATGTATGAAATGAATAACGCGAATTGCACATATAGTACACTGAATAACCTGATGAGTCATCAGCTAATCATCACATTAGCTAATCAGCTAATTATACCCAACCCTATCACCATGAAAAACACCACCTCTATCAACCCTATCACACAGTTGCCGGCAAATGGCAGTGTAGCCTTCGCTATCGACGACTTCACGCCTACCACTCACCTCATACAGGTGCAGTGGTACCAGGCCGGCACCAGTACCAACCACACCGCCGAGCTATGCCGCAGCTGCTTTGAACAGTGGCTGGAAGAAACCGGCCGGCTCGACTACTATACCGAACCTGAAGAAGATAATTACAGCAACCTGCCAACAAGTGGAACCAACGATACCGACAGCTACTGGCAATACGCCGACTACCAAACCCAAACCAGCGATATAAAAGCATTTATACTGGCAGAGGTAAGGGCACAGCAGGACTTGAGTTAGATAACAAAGTACAGTGAATAGAGAACAGAGATAAGAATTTTGACAATGGGCACCTGTAAACACCTGTCAACATGAAAACAATAACACAATAAAATAACAACAACATGAGTCCGCACACATTTTACCAACACGTATGCAAGTGGATAGAAAGCTACCACTACGAACAAGTATTACAACTGCTCAGCCCCAAAAACGGATTGCGCAGTTTCATAGCCAACAGCGCGCAGCCACCCGAAATAAAACAAAAGCTAAACCAGCAGATAAGCATGAAGATAGCCACCCTGCTCGACCAGCCCCCTAAACCCTTTTAAAATGTAAAATGAATAAACTGTGAATGACCTGTAAGCACTATCACCATGCAAACACACACATCAGGGCGTCATCCCGAGCGAAGAGAGGGATCTCCTGAAATGCAGCCGTTCAGCCACATCATTGAACTGCAGTATTTCAATCGGGAGATTTCTCTTCGCTGGCGCTCATCGAAATGACGGGAGCAGAACAATACAACGCAAGCAATGAAAACAACATAAAATATAACATCATGAACAACGAGATCCTCATCACCCTGAAAACAACAGAAGAAGAAACATTTGCAGCCGTACTGGGTATAGATGCTGCAAGAGAAACCGAGATAGACGGCCTGATGGACAAATGCCATGGCGAGACCACTACCTACCCCGATGCTATAGCCGCAGCAGCCAACCACCTGCTGAATGCTAATGAACTGGCGTATGTATGTTTTCACCTGGGCGCCTTTGCAGAGAGCCAGCGCAGTAAACATGAATTATTACAGAAGCTACTGGATTAGTGAATAGAATACAGTGAACAGAGTACAACGAATAGTGAATAGAAGCTATACACTGTAAGTTGTTCACTGTTCACTAAAAGTAAACCCTATCACCATGAAGCCTGTGAACGTCATCCCGAACGCAGAGAGGAATCTCCTGAAGAAAGCGGTATAGCTGAACATTTAGCTGCAGTAATGCTGGTAAGGAGATTTCTCATTGCCGTTCGAAATGACGAAGGTTAATGACTGCTTGAAGAAGAAGTAGTAACACAATAAATGAAAACAAAATGGAAACATTAATATATACCATCACCTACACACCATACACCCCAACTATGGGGCACAGTGCCTATAGCTACCCCATCATCCAGGAGCGGGTAGTGGAAGAAGACATACCCGATTCATTCTTCCTCAGCAACGAAGAGCTGGGGCATGCAGCACATAAATGTAAAACGCGTAAAGAAATAGAAACTCTATACAACGAGAATAAGAACCGGATAGAGGCCAGCGACGACCTCATGCAGACCTTTGAAGACGTATTGAGCACATTGCCTGCCGCCACCATAACCAAAGGCGAGCAAGAGCTGCTAGACGCCTTGGCGATGGCTATAAGTAATATAGAGATACGCATGCTGTACCAGGAAAACAAATACCGCATAGAGCACAGCGATATACTGCAGCAAGCATTTGCGGGTAGGGTGGTTTAATGGCTATTAGCTTCAAAAAGTAATGAGAATGCTGCTATATAAGCGGGGCATGATAAAATACCGAGTATAAGTAACAGCAGCCGTTTATTGCTTTGCTTTGGTGTTAGGTTGGCAAGGATAGAGGATGAAAATATGGGATACAGGAAGATGTTTAACATGAAAAGTATGCCTACGATCAGATTCATATCGTATGGTGTGTGTGCCGCAATTAATAGGTTGATAACTACATATATTGCCAGCAAGATAGCCCATATAATAGCAGAACTGCCCTTGCCCTGCTTTTTGTAAATACTGAAAGTAACAGGGTAGATGATCAGCGCAAATGCTGTTGTCATCAACACAGGTATAAGGGTTTCAGTCATCAGGCAAATATAAACTAGTTGCTGAATAGGCTTGACTACGCACAAGAGTGAACGAAACAAGCATTTGCGGGTAGGGTGGTTTAAAGTGTTTGAACAAATTCTTGCATCATTTGAAGAAAAAGTATGACCGAGATATAAGCAGCAGATGATAAATATATAGGCAATAGCAACTTTAGTAGTGGCCGTTTATCAACTACATATTTATGTGCCACCAATAAACCTGTTAGTATTATGTATCCTGCTGAAAGTAGGTTGAAAGCGTCGTTGTATAACCTTTTAGACAGTAAAATTGTAACTATTTCTATGCTGAAGGTAATTGTAACATATAGAATAATACTAGTGCGTATCCATTTTGAAAAATTAGGATTTAAAGATGGCCGCTTCTTATATAGCCAGATAATTATGGGGTAAGTTAGGGCACTGTATAGTAAGGCTGCTATTAAACCGAATATAAGAGGTATGTACATTGTTGCAAAGATATAAATATGTAATAGACATGACTGCGCACAAGAGTGCGACGCAAGGAACGCTTAATAGGAGTAACTAAGCCGGTTGCATAAAGCGACAAACGCTTTTGTTTTTGATTTAAAACGCCAGGTACAGCCCGTACAGGTATAGCAGGAAGAAAAGCACCGCCAGTATGCGGTTGAGCGTGTGGCGAAAAGTATAGTTGCGGATGAAATAATGAAACGCATCGATAACGGCCATGAGGATGATGACCATAACGCCATACCAGGCAATAGCAGGCTCGTACTGCCAGCTACCGGGTAATGTATAGACGATCAGCGTGATGGAGTAGATAACCACCATGATGCGCAATGCGGTAAGATATGCCCAGAGACGTGCCATTGATAATGTAGAATGTAAATTTTAAAATGTAAAAATTATGCCGTCATTATCTCTTATGTTATTGCGAGGAGTGTACTCTCTTCTTACCCTTCTTTCTTTTGTCTTGACACAAAAGAAAGAAGCAAAGAAAAGCTCAAGGCTTACGCTGCTACGGCTAAAAAATGCCGTCTCTGCGCTGCATTGAAAAAAGCGTACTATCAGGCTGAGGCGCTTCATTAAGCCTTGCATACATGTGCTTCATATCGCTATGCTCCATTTTCAATGCGGTCGCTGCGATACGTCTATTTTTCTTAACGCCTGCGCAGCTAATGCCGGTCTTTGAATGTAAATGAAAAATGTAAGTAATTGAAAAGTTAAATAACAAAATCGGCGCCTTGCGCAGCGAAGCAAGCACCAGCGCCGGCACATAACGGAAAACATAACACGCATCGTGGCAGCGTAAAGCCATACCGATCTGGCGGAGCGATCAGATCGGAGTCGCCTTTTTATTCACAACATGTTTGTCTTTTTTAAAGGCGTTCATGAGTCGCTTCGCTAGTTCTTTGTTACTTTCTTTTTTGCGATAAAAAGAAAGTAAGTATAAACACCTATCACATGAAAAAGAAAGAATCGCAGTGGTTTACCCACGAAGTAGGTACGTACAACACACCTCAGATGTTGGAGCTTATAGAGAACTATGGCATGACAGGCTATGGCTACTGGTGGATACTAATAGAGATACTGCGCATGGAAGACGACTATAAATACGATATCAGCAAGCCTTACCATTACAACACCATTGCACTGGCATTTAGAATATCGAAAGAAGAAGTAAAAGTATTCATCGACGACTGCATTAATAAGTTCGACCTGCTGCAAACAGACGGCACCTATATCTGGAGCGAAAGTTTGCACGAGCGAATGAAGCACCTGGAAAGAAGAAGAGAGAGCTTTAAGGCTAATGGTAGTAAAGGTGGACAAACAACTAAAGCAAACAGGGCAGCCAAAAAGCAGCAAACAGGTAGCGAAGAAGTAGCGGACGTGCAGCAAATGAGTAGCGAACCGGTAGCGACTGAGCAGCGAAAAGCAGCACATAACATAACATTACATAACACTACAAAACAAAACAATAAGGAGGAGGAAATACCACCCGCCACCACAGCAACAAATTTTATCAATCCGGAAGCAGTTATACCAATAGCAACATTACAACAAAACGTAATGAACGATGAGATATATTTCGTAACCCCCATCTGTATGCAATTCGGTATAGAGCCGGAGAAGGTAAACCAATGGCTGACCGCCTTCAACAAACAACTGGGTTTAGAACAGCAGCACCATAAAACCCCGCGCGACTACCGCAAGCACTTCCTGCACTGGCTGAAGTACCAGGACGTAGCCACTGCCGACCCTGCCAAATGGAAGCCCGTAACCCGCGCCCGGCAAAGCAATAGCAGCCCGCCACCACAACCTACTGCCGAAGAAATACTGGCA
>CBFGNI010000164.1:0-6618 GCA_965650105.1 uncultured bacterium
AACGGGGTTTATCGGCAGGCAGGTATTCGCAACAAAGCGCTGCCATTTCGTACATCATTTCTTCCGGTTCCCCTACAGAAAGACCACCGATGGCATTACCATCGCAATCCATACCGGCAACAAACTCAGCCGACTGCTGGCGCAGGTCTTTAAACGTGCTGCCTTGTACAATTGGGAAGAGGGATTGATTGTGGCCGTATTTAGGTTCGGTTTCGCCCATGCGCTGTACACAACGCGTTAGCCAACGATGCGTAAGCTCCATCGATGTTTTTGCATACGCATAGTCCGACGGGTAAGGTGGGCATTCATCAAAAGCCATGATGATATCGGCACCTATGCTGCGCTGTATATCTATTACTTTTTCCGGCGAGAACATGTGTTTTGAGCCATCGATATGCGATTGGAACATGGCACCCTCTTCATTCAGCTTACGGTTGTTAGATAATGAGAAGACTTGGTAACCACCGCTATCAGTTAGTATGGGCCTGTCCCAACCATTGAATTTGTGCAAACCGCCTGCCTGTTCCAGTACATCGGTACCGGGGCGCAGGTATAGGTGGTAAGTATTACCCAGTATTATTTCGGCCTTTATTTCTTCCTTTAATTGCAGCTGGGTAACGGCTTTTACGCTACCAACCGTACCTACAGGCATGAAGATGGGTGTTTCTATCTGCCCATGATCGGTAGTTATGATACCTGCTCTTGCCTGCGACCGGCTATCCTTCGATAAAAGTTCAAATTCCACTTATTGGTTTGTTTATGTTTCTTTGCCCCGTGTTAACAGAGGCACTATTCATCATATTCTTACTGGCAGTGACCATACAAATGGCCTTTGCCCTTTATTTTTTTGCAAGAATATTTCAATTGCCTTCCCAACAGTCTATTTCTGTCAATCAATTACCCATCTCTGTTATTATTTGTGCTAAAAACGAAGCGGATAACCTTAAAAACAACCTGCCGGTAATTTTGGCGCAAAGATACATGAACGCCGCTGGTAAACCTATGTTTGAGGTTGTGGTGGTGGATGATGTATCGGGAGATTGTACTGCGCAAGTATTATTGGAATTAGCAAATGCCTATCCAAATATTAAAATAGTTACTATAAGACCTGAAGAAGAACGCAGTCTGCCCGGTAAGAAATTTGCCTTAGGTAAAGGTGTGGCAGCAGCTAGTTACCCTTATTTATTAATGACGGATGCCGATTGTATGCCTGCAAGCGAACTGTGGCTGGTTAAGATGGCTTCCGGGTTTAAAGATGGGAAAGAGATAGTATTGGGTGTAGGTAAATATGAGTATCAACCCGGCTGGCTGAATGCATTTATACGCTGGGAAACGCTGCATACTTTTCTGCAATACAGCACATACACATTGGCAGGCAGGCCATATATGGCTGTAGGTAGAAACCTGGCTTGTAGCAAAGCTGCTTTTATAAAAGCACAACAAGGTGAAGTATGGTCGCAATTGCCATCTGGGGATGATGACCTGCTGATAAGGAATGTAGCAACTAAGAATAACGTAGCTATTGTTTGCGATGTGGAGGCTTTCACGATCTCGCCAGCTAAAGACAATGTGCGCGACTGGTTTTTGCAGAAGCAAAGGCATATGTCGACAGGGAAATATTATAAGCCATTTGTGAAACTGGCTTTAGGTAAATATGCATTGAGCCATGCTTTAATGTGGCTGAGTTTTATTGTATTATTATTTACACCTATGTGGCAAGAAGCTTTAGGTGCTATGCTGTGCAGGTGTATCGTATATTATTTGTTTTGGTGGGAGACAGCGAATAAGATGCAAGAGAAGAAACTGATACGTTGGTTCTTGATGGCCGATATTGGCTGGATGGTTTATAACTTTGTTTTGTCGCCGTATATAATCTGGAAAAATAAAAAGCAGTGGAAGTAATACTTAAATACTTTGATGACTTTACAAACGAGCAAAAAAAGCAACTGGAGCAGTTGGAAGGTTTGTATAATGAATGGAATGAGAAGATAAATGTGATATCGCGTAAAGATATTGATACACTGTATGAGCGCCATGTGCTGCATTCGCTGGCTATCGCAGCGTTGTGCCATTTCGATGATGGAGCGCAAGTAGTAGATATAGGTACAGGAGGAGGTTTCCCGGGTATACCATTGGCTATATTCTTTCCTAATGTGGAGTTTCTGTTATCTGATAGTATTGGTAAGAAAATAAAAGTGGTGCAGGAAGTAGCTGATGCTATTGGGTTGAAAAATGTAACGGCTGTACATAGCCGGGTAGAAGATATAAAAGGCAGGAAGTTCGACTATGCGGTATCGCGCGCTGTGGCACCACTTGGCGATCTTTGGCGATGGGTGGAGCCTGCATTGAGGATAGGCCAGAAAAGTGATGACTTGCCAAACGGTCTTATCTGCCTGAAAGGTGGCGACCTGAAAGAAGAGATAAAATCATCGGGTGTGGGTAATAAAGCGCAGGCCTGGAGCGTACATGATATTTTCCAGGAGCCGATGTTTGAAGATAAGTATGCGGTATATGTACCGAAATAATAAAATTTGTAAATAAACCCTATGAGATTTTTATCATTAATGCTTGTTTTGTTGCCTGTAATTTTATCGGCACAAGAGAAAAATGCACAATCTATTAAACACCCAGATAAGCGCCCAACTTTATATTTTGAAGTAGGAGCAGGCACAGGCAATTTTAATACGCTTAAGTTCGGGCTAAATACCATCATTAAGGAAAAACATTCAGTTTCGTTATTGGCTTATGTGCATTGGAAAGTAATAGAGGACTATCCGGCTGATTTTACACCCGGTTGGGGTGCAGGAATAGAACCGGGAAAAGGTTATCCGATTAATTCGGTTATATACGGTGCTGCGACGTATGGTAGAATTATAAAAGTGGATGAAATGGTTAGGTTCAATTTGAAAGGTGGTGTAGCAGCCGGGGCATATTCAGAACCCGTGAATTTTAGGCGGATAGGTTTTCAGTTATTTGATTTCGACGATCGTAATTATTCATATGATCGTCAAAGTCAGTTTTTACTAGGTATTCTGCTCAACCCAACTATGGAATTTACATTTACACGAGGATGGGGACTAAATGTTGGTATATCGTCGTGTTTGAACAACAGTAAATCTACCATAGGTATTGAAGTCGGTACTATATTTGGTAAACTAGGCAGGCGATAGTCTTGCACTCTGAAAACAATTCTTATTTTTGCGCGCACAATACTTAATATAAAAAATATACAATATAAATGGGCCGGATATTTGAAGTAAGGAAATCAAAGATGTTTGCGCGGTACGATCGCATGGCAAAACAATTTACCCGTGTAGGTAAAGAGATAGCAATAGCAGTAAAAAAAGCTGGTCCTGATCCGGATACCAACCCGATGCTGCGCCGTATCATGCAGAATGCGAAAGGCCTTAATATGCCGAAGGAACGCATTGAAGGCGCGATTAAAAATGCATTAGGTAAAGATACCAGTAGTTATGACGAGGTTTTGTACGAAGGCTATGCGCCACATGGCATAGCTATTTTGGTTGAAACTGCGACCGATAACACTACACGTACGGTAGCTAACGTACGCATGCACTTCAATAAAGGCGGTGGTACACTGGGTAATAGTGGTTCGGTTGGTTTTATGTTCAAGCACCTGGGTATTTTTAAACTGGAACCCACAGGTTTGAGTATGGAAGACCTGGAACTGGAATTGATAGATTTTGGACTGGAAGAACTGGGTGAAGACAGCGAAGGCAAACTGATCATACGTTGTGAATTCACTGAATTTGGTAACATGCAAAAAGCGCTGGAAGAAAAAGGTATTACGCCAATATCAGCCGAGCTGGAATGGATACCACTAAATACCGTTGAACTAACAGAAGAACAAGCTGATGATGTGTTCAAAATGATAGAAAGGGTAGAGCAGGACGATGATGTTCAGCGCGTGTTCCACAATATGGCCTAATAAATTCTTATATAATTTTACAGCGGTGGGTTCGTAGCCTGCCGCTTTTTAGTTTATGGCAGTAAAGCAATGCGTGAAATGTGGTAAAGAGTTTGCATGCACCATGGAAACAGGGCATTGCTGGTGCTTTGCTTATAAACTGGATGAAGCGGCGCTAAACCAGCTAAAAAAACAGTATGCAGACTGCTTGTGCCCAGATTGTTTAAAACAATATGAAAGCCTTCCCGAGAACAAAACGAACAAAGAATAAAGCTATTTTGTAGGTTTGCCGCATGAAGCCTGTTCGTTCCCTGCCGTTACTTATTGGTCGTAAGCCTATTCTGGAAGCTCTGGAACAGGGCACTACTATTGAAAAAATATTCCTGTTGCGCACGGCAACGGGTCCCGAAGTGATCACTATTAAACAACTGGCACGCGAACGCAATATCCCCATAAGCCAGGTACCCGTTGAAAAACTGAATAACATGACCAAGGCGCAACACCAGGGTGTTGTAGCATGGACAAGCCTTTTACAATATATAGAACTGCAGGATGGTATATCGCATGTGGTAGACCAGGGTATCACGCCTTTATTTGTAATGCTGGATGGGGTGACCGATGTGCGTAATGTAGGTGCCATAGCACGCAGTGCCTTATGCTGTGGTGCCCAGGGTTTGATATTACCTACTTCATCATCGGCATCGCTTACAGAAGAGGCAATTAAAACATCGGCAGGTGCATTGAATAAGATATTGTTGTGCCGGATACCATCAGTACAACAAGCGGTTGATGTATTGCGATTGAATGGTATACAAGTATTAGGCACACAAATGAAGGGTAGTATACCCGTTCACGAAGCTAACCTTACCGGGCCTACCTGTATAGTGATGGGCGCTGAGGATACAGGTATTAGTAAAGATGTGATACGCCGCGCCGATACCCTGATACGTATCCCCATGGCTACTGCATTCGATTCGCTGAATGTATCTGTAGCTACGGGTATGATACTATACGAAGCTATGCGCCAGCGTATTACTTCGTAATTCACAGCGTGTTCATAAAATAGTTTTTTATTTTCTTCTGCTGTTCTCTACATTTGCACCACGAAGGTTTCCATGTTGTGGTTATATCATAACAGGAATGAAAAGGGAACCGGGTGTAAATCCCGGACATTACCCGATGCTGTAAGCTTCAATAACAGCTTTTGTACCCGCTGCCACTGTTTGAAAAATAACGGGAAGGCCACAAAAGTGAAGTAAGTCAGAAGACCTGCCTTTGTAAATATACTTATCGTTGCTTTCGGGATAAAAGCACAGATGGGACAAAGGCGCCACCTAACAGTTCAGGCTTTTATCTTTTCTGCAATTTTCCGTAGCTGCGTTTGACACAGTTTTTAAACTATCAAACTATATGCGCAGACTTACACTTTTGTTCTTAGCCGTTTTAGGCTTCACTGCTACTAAAGCACAAACAGTAGCTATTTTCGATACGCTGACCCTGCCGGGTGCAGATACGTTTTACGTAAATATGAATAACTCCGGTACAGATGTAGGTTTTGACGATGGCCTGGCACATTTTGAGTGCTATTACCAAAGCAGCCAGTTTGGCACCTATTGGGATCATGGTTTCTCTTATTCCAATGTTGTTGATTCCCTGACGGGTGACTATACTAACGACCATGCTACCATTGCAGGTTATGGTTATAACAATTCACCACAGTACGTTGTTGCATGGGGGCCTTCAAGCAAAGTGTTCCTAAAAGGTAAGGCACAAGGCCAACCCGTAAATGGTTTTTACATATCTAATGCTACTTACCCATATTTCATAATGAAAGATGGTGATCCATTTGGCTTTGCTAAAAAAATGGGTGGCCCAAGTGGTAACGATTCTGACTGGTATAGCGTAATAGTAAAAGGCTATCATAATGGCCAACTGACTACAGATAGCGTAGAAACTTTTCTGGCGGATTTCCGTGACCCAAGCAATGTCACAGATACGCTTTACCGTGGCTGGAGATGGGTAAACCTTTTGCCACTTGGTGAAGTAGATAGTCTGGTATTTACCATTAGCTCATCAGATGTTGGTCAATTTGGTATGAACACCCCGGCTTATTTCTGTATTGACAACTTTGGCACCTATGAAACAAGTTCCGTAAAATCGGTTAAAGAAAATATAGCTAAAGTTTATCCTAACCCTGCTACTGATAAATTGTACGTTGAAATGCAGAACAATAACGCAACTGAATTGTATGTATACGATATGAGTGGTAAAATAGTAATGAGCACGAAGACAAACGATAAAGTAACTTTGCTTTCTACTAACGCATTGACACCGGGCAACTATATGCTGCAAATTGTGAATGGCAATAGCAGGGCTGCGGTACGTTTTGTAAAACAATAATTGATGCGAAAAATTTTATTAATAATATGCTTTGTCCTGGTGCAATTGGGGGTACAAGCCCAATTTGCACCACAGGCAGGGGTAAGTGGCACAACAGCCATTGGTAAAACCAGTGGTTTGTTCACCGGTTGGGCTACAGGTTGTAGTATAAATCGCGGGTATATAGATATTGCAGATCCATCGCAAGGCAAAGTATCGCTAGGTACTGATGCTGATGCAGTAGGTATGGCTGATAATATGATCGTTAGCCTGGGAGATAGTGGTATTGCTACGCTTACATTCAGCCACCC
>CBFGNI010000165.1:0-6603 GCA_965650105.1 uncultured bacterium
CGTAAAATAATCGTTTTCCATCTGTACCCTGCGCAGGTTAGTATTATCTATATCCGAAAATTCATATTCGTACGGGCTGCCCGATAGTGTAAAGTTTTTAAATGCAAATGTTTGTGTAAAGTCCAGCTTTTGTTGTGCATCAGGTGCTACGGGGTCGCCATCAAAAGGCACATCGCATATATCTGTTTTCTCGGCAGCCAGTGCTATATCATAGCTATCGGTAGCTGAGCACATGGCAAACAGGTAGCCGCCACCGGCCACAAACCCACGTATCCTTTGCGCTACCGCCAGCTTCAGTTGCGATACTTTTTTGTAACCATGCCTTGCTGCTGCTGCTTCACTATTGCGTACATCCTCCTGGTACCAGGCTGCATTGCGGTAGGCCGCCCAAAACTTACCATACTGCCCTGTAAAGTCTTCATGGTGCAGGTGCAACCAGTCGTACTCGTGCAGCTTGTCTTCCAGCACCTCATCGTCGTATATCTTATCGTAAGGTATCTCTGCGTATTCCAGCACCATTGTTACAGCATCATCCCAGGGCATTTTACCCGGTGGTGTATATACCGCTATCTTAGGCGCTTTCTCCAGTTTTATTACGTCGCCATTATAGTCGGGGTTGGCTAGCTGGGCTACAATACCTCCATATTGAACGTCGCTCAGTATCTCGTAGCTCACACCGCGCAGTTTGCACATGCGTTCCATGCTTTCCACTTGGTCCATGGCAAAGCTGCCACCCTTATAGTTCAGCATCCAGTCCACTTCCATTCCGTTTTTTAGGGCGGCATAAGCCACACCATAAGCCTTCAGATGGTTTTGCTGGCCTTCAGCATCCATAGGTATAAACAGTTTGGCCGCGTATATGCTGGTAGCTGTTAAAAGGGAAACCGATAGGGCGATAATGCTGTAAACTCTTTTCATTGTGCTGTTGCTGCCTGTAATTTACTTATTCATACGTTATACTACTTATAATAAACGCCTTAAACTTTTATTGTTAAATAAATATTATCAAATTATTAAGACAATTTGCTACGTTTGCCGCCAATTCAAACAGCCTTACGGATAAATGAAAAAGCTATTTGTTCTGCTCTTATTGATTGCCGGTACTAAAACGGCAAATGCGCAACGTTTCCTTACCGATATGATGGACACTACCACTGCCATCGGAAAGGGTTTATATCCTTTATATGGCAAGTACGATAGGTTACGTTTCGGCGGCTACATGCAGCCTCAGTTTCAATGGGCTGAGGATGAAGGCGCTAAGAGCTTTAGTGGTGGCGACTTTGCACCCAATAGCAACAACAGGTTCATGTTACGTCGCGGGCGTATCCGTATCGACTATGCGCATTTTAATGAAAAGAACCAGCCCCTGGCGCTATTTGCTTTTCAATTTGATGGTACGGAACGTGGTGTTAACATTCGCGACTTCTGGGGCCGCTTCTATGAAAATAAACTACAGCTATTCTCTATTACGGCTGGGATGTTTGCCCGCCCCATGGGTTTTGAGGTCAATTTATCTTCTTCCGATCGCGAGACACCGGAACGTGGCCGTATGTCGCAAACACTTATGAAAACCGAACGTGATCTTGGCGTAATGTTGACCCTGGAAAACAGGAGAAAAAACAATCCTATTAAGTGGATGAAGGTTGATCTGGGTGTATTCAATGGCCAAGGCCTGGCAGGCCCCAGTGAATATGATAGCCACAAAGACCTTATTGGCCGTTTTTCTCTGATGCCACAAAAAATAAAAAATCTCGGCTGGACTATTTCGGCCAGCGCCTCGGGTTATTACGGTGGCATTGTTAGCCAATCGCCGTGGGTGTACAAAACGGTTGGGGAAGGAAGTAGTGCAATGATGGCTGGAGATTCCGTACAGTCTAATGTAGGCTATGTAGCTCCAAGGAAATATGTGGGCGCCGATATGCAACTGAAGATCCCTAACAAAAAAGGATACACAGAGTTTAGGGCCGAATATATCACCGGCCAGCAAACAGGTACTGCAACATCATCAGAAACCCCCGGCAGCTATCCTGTTAGCGCCACTAATATGCTGCAACCTTTATACACCCGCAGGTTCGATGGGGCTTATTTTTATTATTTACAACATCTGGGGCTCGACTGGCTGCAGCTGGTAGTGAAGTACGACTGGTACGACCCTAATAAAAATGTAAAAGAAAAGGAAATAACTGCTGCAAATGGCTTTAACGCAGCAGATGTGCGCTACAATACATTAACCGCAGGCTTTATGGTTTATCTCAATGCCCATGTAAAAACATTCCTGTTTTATGATTGGATAAAGAATGAAAAAACGGGTATTGCAGGATATACTGATGACCTGAAGGACAATGTATTAACCCTGCGCTTGCAATATCGCTTTTAGGAAAACAATTGTTAAAACGACAGCATTAACAGTTTGCCATGAAACTTTGGAACGCTATTTGGCTTAGCTTTATAAAACTTAAAAACTAGTATTTATGAAAAAGATGGCGCTGGTAGTTTTATTGGCAATGGGTGTAGGTACTACTTCTTTTGCGCAAGAAAAGACTGTAAAAAGTACAAAGGTTAGTAACCATAATGTCACTGCTAAATCTTCAAGTAGCCTTAGTAGTAAAGTGCAAACAAAAAAGCCTATAGCTGCTAAGGCCGAAGTATCACGATATAAAACGGTTACCCCTAGCAAGTAATCATTTATTTATTATTACGATTTTTTTATTAGGCACTGTACAAAGTGCCTTTTTTAGTTAGAAGATGCGCCATTTTAGTATTTAAGTATTAATCAGCATCTTTGCGCCCTAATCTTTTGGTGAATAATGGATCTGGAATTCAATAAAAACGAAGATGGCATGAGGCTGGCTATTAGCCAGATGAAACAACGCTATGCACAGGTAAGCCTGGGTGGTGGCAAAAAAGCGATAGAGAAAAATCGCGAAAAGGGCAAAATGACCCCGCGCGAACGCATACAATACCTTATAGATAAAGACAGCGTATTTACCGAACTAGGTGCTTTTGCAGGCTGGGAAATGTATCCTGAGCATGGTGGTTGCCCTGCGGGTGGTACGGTGGCTGGCCTTGGCTATATACATGGCCGCCAGTGCATGATAGTGGCTAACGATAATACCGTAAAAGCAGGTGCATGGTTTCCTATAACAGGCAAGAAAAACCTGCGCATGCAGGAGATAGCGATGGAAAACCACCTTCCGGTGGTGTACATAGTAGATAGCGCAGGCGTGTATCTGCCTATGCAGGATGAGATATTCCCCGATAAAGAACATTTTGGCCGCATCTTCCGCAACAATGCACAGATGAGCGCTATGGGCATAACGCAGATAGCTGCGGTTATGGGTAGCTGTGTAGCGGGTGGTGCCTACTTGCCAATTATGAGCGATGAAACGCTGATGGTAGAAGGCAATGGTTCTATCTTCCTGGCAGGCCCTTACCTGGTAAAGGCTGCTATAGGTGAAGATGCCGACCTGCAAAGCTTAGGCGGAGCTAAAATGCATACGGAAGTAAGCGGTATTGCCGACTATAAATTTGATACCGAACAAGAGTGCCTCGACCAGGTGCGCCGCATCATCGATAAAATGGGCGAACAGCCACGTGCCGGTTTCGACCGCGCTAAGCCTGCCGAACCAAAGAAAGATGTAAAAGATATCTACGGCATCGTATCGGTTGAAAACACCAAGGCTTACGATGTGGTGGAAGTAATAGAACGTATTGTAGATAATTCAGAGTTCGACCAGTTCAAGCAAGACTATGGCAAGACCATCGTTTGCGGTTACGCTCGTGTCGATGGCTGGGCTGTAGGTATTGTGGCCAACCAGCGTAAAATTGTAAAGAGCGGTAAAGGCGAAATGCAATTGGGTGGGGTTATTTATAACGATAGCGCCGATAAGGCAGCACGTTTTATCCAGAACTGCAACCAGAAGAAAATACCGCTGGTTTTCCTGCAAGATGTTACCGGCTTTATGGTAGGTAGCCGCAGCGAACAATCGGGCATTATTAAAGACGGTGCTAAATTGGTAAATGCCGTAGCCAATTCAGTTGTACCTAAGATCACTATTGTAATAGGCAACTCTTATGGCGCAGGTAACTACGCTATGTGTGGCAAGGCTTACGATCCCCGTTTTATCTATGCATGGCCCAACGCCAAAATAGCGGTAATGGGTGGCGAACAGGCAGCTAAAACATTATTGCAGATACAGGTAGCCAGCTTGAAAGCAAAAGGCGAAGTGATAGACCCTGAAAAGGAAAAAGAAATGCTGAAGCAGATTATGGATAAATACGATGCGCAAACATCGGCATACTACGCTGCTGCAAGGCTCTGGGTCGATGAGATAATTGACCCTGCCGAAACCCGCCGTGTTATATCAGAAGGTATCAATGCCGCTAATCATAATCCTGAAATAAAAGAATTTAAGACGGGGGTTTTTCAGGTGTAAAAATTGATATTATGAAATTCAACTTTGTTATACTTGTAAGCTTATTAATATCATCTTGTACTTCTGAAATAAAACAGGCAAGTGCTGAGGATATGCCACTTGAGCAACGATTAGGTATACTTGATGCTAAAGGTTTTATAGATACTTCTGATATTAAAGTTATTAGGATGAAGGTACTCTTAAATAAATTAGCAACTAGTTATGGCGAGCCGAAAGACAGTATTGCCGAATGGACTTCAAAAGCGCAAGGTGCATTGCATGATGAAGGTATCGAAGTTGCGAATTTAGAGATACTGGAAGAAGTAAATAGAATGGGACAAATAGAAAATTCAAAATATAGAGAAGTGGTTACTTTATATGCTACACTTAGATCTCAAAATAATTAGCATATTGTAGATGCTATTGAGAGTTTAAGATAGTGTATTTTAATATAGTTATAAATTAGGAGGCAAATAAAATCTATCAGTTAGATTGCTTAACAGTTTATATTCTTTAAACTGAATACCTACTGATTCAATACTTTCGAATACCGAATCAGCATTGGGATCCTGAATATATATATTGTCAAAAATAATGTCCTTGAAAAGCTCTCTATCAATTTTTCTATTAAAGAAGGGGAATGAGTAGCCTATTATCACAAGTGTTTTAGCATCTTTGATACAGTCATGTGCACAACTAACTAACGACTTTTCTGTTTCCCCTCCACCTGTTGACAATTCCCAAGCAAACATTATGTCTGGATTTTTTATTTTGTTCATCATATCATTAAATACATTGGCAAACTCAAAAATCTTGGTGTCTAAATTGTCTTTAGTGTAATTGTCAATATTCTTTCGCATAAAGCGATTATAATCCATTTGGTATGAAGTTTTATTTGCAGAGCCATTTAATTTATACAAAGTAAATCCATCATGGTCATTTGTGAACTTCAATTGTCTGGAATTAATTTGAAGATTTAGCCAATTTTCAACTTGCCGATAATCGCTATAATATTCCAATAATGAACATTCTATTTGGGCGTCATAGTTCCAAGAGATCATTTGTATGTTTTTAGGAAGGCTACCATTTTCGTTTATAATAGATGCCCAGAAAGAGTCGTAACGGCTATCGCATTTATAATTATCAAATAGCGAGGAAATCATAAAGTAAATTGAAATCACACTCTTGAGTTCATGCAACTTTTTGCCTTCATTTCTGACTAATAATTTCTTTGCATACGTATCAATTGTAAAATGCCCTTTTGCAACAGTGCCATATTCTTTTAGTTTATCTGATAGTTGTTTTAGATTAATTTGATCTTTGTCAGATGCATTATTGAAATAGTTTAATATCCTTTCTGAGACGACTATCATATCTGATCCTAAATCTTTGGCTAATTTTATCGCTCCAAAACTTGCACCTGCACCTATTAGGTAAGCCACTTTATTTTTAGTCATAGTACTTTATATAATGTAAATTTAAAAATTAATCATGTCAATTCATCTTGAAACACCCCGCTTTGTAATCCGCGATATCACTCTTGCAGACGAAGCGGATATGTTTGAAATGGATAGTGATCCTGAAGTGCACCGCTACCTGGGTAATAAGCCTATGCAAACACGCGAAGAGGTACGCAACTATATAACTATGCTGCTTAAGCAGCGTGCCGATAATGGCATATGCCGCTGGGCTGTGGTAGGTAAACAAACCAATGAAATGGTCGGTTGGGTAGGGTTTAGGTTAATGACCGAACCAGTGAATGGCCATGTCAATTATTACGATTTCGGTTACCGCCTGAAGCGCAGCTCCTGGAACAAAGGTGTGGCATCTGAAGCCGGTAAGGCATCGCTTGAATATGGCATTAATGTGCTGGGCTTCAAACCGGTTTATGCTATGACTGATGTAGGTAATGGCGCCTCAAGGCATGTGCTTGAAAAACTGGGCTTCCGTTTCGTGGAAGTATTTGAGTACGATGGGCCCATGCCATCATGGCGTACTGATGATCTTATGGCTACCTGGTACTAGCTGCCTGGAACATTAGGGTAGTTTATTTATTTGACAAATTGTTGTATATTTGTTTTTTAAGTATAATGCATATACAAAACAAAATATGTTGTTCAATTTTGTTCAATCATGAAAAAACAGTCGCGCTACAATTTAGCCCTGCACACCGCCACCCCAAATGGTT
>CBFGNI010000166.1:0-6593 GCA_965650105.1 uncultured bacterium
TTTGTTTTTAAGCATATTTCATGAGTCAGGATGGTAAGCCGGTATTAGAAATTTGTCTTTCTCCGGCGCTATTACATTTGTACGATACCAATAATAAAGTGGTAGTAATAATAGATGTGTTTCGTGCCACATCGACAATTGCAGCTGCGCTGCATAATGGGGCCAAATGCGTAATTCCCGTATCATCGGTACAGGAATGTATAGAGTTAGGCAGTAAAATAGGCAATAGTATAACTGCGGGGGAGCGCGATGGCAAAGTTGCTGTAGGTTTACAATATGGCAATTCCCCATCTGAATATCCACGTAGCTTTGTTGAGGGCAAGACCCTGGTACTTACCACAACCAATGGTACCCGCCTGTTGCACATGGTGAAGGGAGCTGATACTATTATAACAGGCGCGTTTCTAAATCTTTCTGCTATTTGCGATTACTTGATAAAGCAAGGTAAAGACGTAGTGCTGGGGTGCGCCGCCTGGAAAGATAAGTTTAACCTGGAAGATACTCTTTTTGCCGGCGCGGTTGCTGCCAGGTTGCAAGGCCATTTCGATACAAATTGCGATAGCACGCGTGCTGCCAGGCATTTATACGCGCAGTCTGGCGGCGATGACTTTATTGGTTTCCTTCGTGATAGTTCTCACTACCGGCGGCTTTCTGCGTATGGCTTGCAAGCTGATATGGAGTATTGTGCCACCCCCGATTTGCACCCGGTAGTACCTATACTACGTGGCAATGAACTAATAGTGGAAAACTAACTCAGGTTAAGAACGGATTAGATATTTGTTCGCGCGCTATAGTTGTTGATGGTCCATGCCCGCTATGTACCACAGTATCGGCAGGTAAAATAAGCAGTTGTGTACGTATGCTATTGATAAGCGTATCGAAATTGCCACCCGGTAAGTCTGTACGGCCTATGCTTCCGGCAAATAGCACGTCACCACCAATCAGCCAGCCACCTTCTTTATAGTAAAATACAATACTGCCGGGTGAGTGGCCCGGGGTAAAGCGCACATCCACTATATCATCGCCTAAAACCAGCGGTTCACCTTCTTTAATATAGTAGTCTGCTTTCGGTGCGTCGTTAAAAGGAAAGCCAAACATTGCAGCACTTTGTTTCGCACTATTAAGTACCGGCATATCTTTTTCATGCATCCCAAACTTTATTCCATATTTTTCTTTCAAAGCATTTACTCCAAGTATATGGTCTATATGTGTATGAGTGTTAATAATACCCTGTGGTTGTAGTCCATTCACTTCAATATGTTGTAATAGGAAGTTTGTCTCAGTATTGTCATACATGCCGGGGTCCACAATCCAGCATTGCTTTTTATCGTTTATTATAAGATAGGTATTTTCCTGGAAGGGGTTAAACGTAAAAGACTGTATATATAACATTTAGTAAGTAATTTTTTCAGTAATTTAGAATGCAAACTAAGGCTTTCTTGGCATAAACTTTTTCTGCAAGTACTAAGCAACCGGCTCGCATCAGTATTTATGAATATCAGGCAATTATTTTTCTTAAAGCTGTTTACTCTCAGCATCGTTTTTCTTTTAACGAGCAGCCTGGCTTGTGTTTATGCGCAAAGTAATGTTGAAGTATTCGGGCAGAACAGAATACAATATCGCAAGTTCAACTGGAAGTTTTTTGATACCAAGCATTTCAGAATATACCATTACGACCGAGCAGGGCTTCAATTGGCACGTTACGTATCGGAGCAGGTAGAGAATGATGTAGCTGTAGTTGAAAAAAAATTAGGAGGTGATTTCCCCCATCTCAATATCATTGTTTACAATTCTTACGATGAATACCGCCAAACCAATATTGGCCGCAAATATGATTCGCAGCTGCAGGATATACCTGCCGGTACGGTAGATATAGTAGGCGATAAATTGGTTGTATATTTTACAGGCGTGCATACCGATCTTCGCAGGCAAACGCGGGCAGGTATGTCGCGCGCTATAATGGAACGGATGCTATTTGGCGAAAATTTTCGCGAGATGGTAAAGAATGCGCTGCTGATGAATTTGCCGGGCTGGACGGTGAACGGCTTTATAGCTTATATAGTAGATGGCTGGGATACAAAGAGCAATACAGAATGGCACAATCTGATAGAACAGAACCCAGGCAAAGGTTTTCATGAGCTGGCTGAAAAAGATCCGGAGCTGGCCGGCAAAGCTTTCTGGAAATACATTGCCGATAAGTATGGCGATAACAACATGAAAAACTTGTTGTATAGCATGCAGATGAAGGGAAGCCTGCCACAAGGCGTTAAAATGTCGTTGGGGCAAACAGTAAAGCAGGCTTACGACAGCACATTAAGCTACTTTAGCCAGATGTATGCTATCGACAATGCAAAGCAGGAAACACCCAAAGAAACAGATGCGCTGATAGAAATAAACGTGCCTGAAAATCCTGCGGTCACTATACGGAATATTAAGGTAGCCCCTAAAGGTAACGATGTTGCTTATGTACAATGGGAGAACGGTGAGTACACCATATATATACAAAAAACAAAAGACCAGAAACAACGCAGCGCTATTCTGAAAGGTGGCATACTGGATTATAATGAGCAGGCCGATCCCGACTATCCTTTACTGGCCTGGTCGAACAATGGGTATAAGCTGGGCATTATTTATAAAAAGGGTCAGCAAACCAAGCTGCGCATATACAATTCGCTGAAAGGAAAAATAGAGAACTCAAATATTCCTGCTAACAGGTTCGATAGGGTGCTGAGCATGTCTTTTATGGAAGATGATGATAAGCTAATGTTATCGGCCATTAAAAAAAGCCAGACCGACCTATATGAAATGCGCATACGCGGCTCAAGGTTAACAAAAATAACCGATGACGCTTGGGACGATATACAGCCTTGGTATGTAAGTGGTGGTTCAAGAAAAGGCATATTGTTTTTATCGAACCGAACGAAACCGAACCTTGATGTACCAATAGGTGTAAATGAATTGCCTACCGGCCCTATGAATGTGTTCTTTTACAACACAAAAACGCAAAGGCGTGAGCTGATACAGATGTCGGATATTACATCGGGCACTATTTCGCAGCCTATACAATATGGTAGCGATAACTATGCCTATTTGTACGATGCCAACGGCATACAAAATAAGTATGTGGTACTTATGGGCCGCGATGCGAATAATATGGACTCAGCTTATGCAGTACCTATAACAAACTATACACACAATATTATATCGCACCAATACAATCCTTCCAGCAACCAGGTGGCCGATGTGATACAAGTAGGTGATAAATACAGAATATATTTTTCAGATCTTAAAATACCCGGTATTAATGCTGTTGCTAAAGAATTGCAACCTACCAGCCTGGCCATTACAGAACTTAATAAAAAGCAATATGTACCCTCGAGGCCTGCCGAACTGGATGAGTATATTAAACCACTCCCTGAAATAAACTCTGTAGCACCAACAAATACCACAACCAGCCCGGTACAAAGCGGCAACGTATTCCAATCTGAATTTGCTGAACCGGCTGCTGTAACTCCGCAGGTTGCTACTTCAGAGCCTAATACTAGTCAACGTAGTTCATCTTCAATAGATACCCCCGGCAAATTTGTTTACTCAAATTCAGAATTTGAACCTATTGAAAACAGGGATAAGCCTGTGCAATTGCTACCTGAAGTGACGGAAGATAGCCTAACTAAAAATAGAAAGAACAGAAAAACGGAGATAACTGAGGTTGACAGTGCGTACCTGAAAATGAAGGCCCAGCCTTACAGGCTCAGCTTCCGTCCCGATTTTTTTACAGTGAAATTGGATAATACCGTTCTCTTTAATAAATACCAATCAGTACAACAAACTGGTGGTCGCTACAACAACCCTGACCTGGGTGGCATGATAACCGTAGGGCTGGATGATGCGATGGAAAACCACCGCTTTACCGGTGGCTTCAGGCTGCCGCTCAATTTTTCAGGCAACACTTACTTTTTACAGTACGAGAATTATACCCGTCGTGTTGACTGGAGCATATTATACTTGCGCACCAGCTCTATGTTTGCCGATGTAGTGACCTTTGTTGACAGCGCTAATAACCCTGTTGCACAGCAGGAGGTATTGCTGAAAACGAATACTAATTACCTGCAGGGTTCAGTAAGCTATCCTTTCGATAGGGTGAGGAGCGTACGTATGCATCTTGGTTTAAGACAAGACCAGCTTAACCTGCGTGCAGAGAATGCACTGGGGCTGGCTAACCCCGAAAAGCCGAGCCAATACTGGATAAACAGTAGGGTAGAATACATTTTTGATAACACAATAAGGCCCGCACTCAATATTTATAATGGTTTCCGTTATAAGTTTTATGCTGAATATATGTACCAACTTAATGGCAACCTGAGTGGTTTCTATAATCTTGGTTTAGATTTCCGCTATTATAAAAAGCTATATAAGAATGTTATCTGGGCCAATAGGCTGGCAGGTGCCCATTCAGCAGGCGATCAGAAAATATTATACAATCTTGGCGGTGTCGATAATTGGTTATTACCTAAGTACAGCGATTACGTGCCTGTAAGGCCAACTGAAAACTATGCCTTCCAATCTTTAGCTACCAACCTGCGTGGTTACGAGCAAAACTCCAGAAATGGTAATACATACGCAGTACTGAATAGTGAGGTGCGCGTACCTGTATTTAGCACGTTTATAAAAACACCTATACAATCAGCCTTCATCAGGAATTTCCAGGCTATTGCATTTGTAGATGCCGGCTCGGCATGGAGTGGGCTGGTACCTAATGCTGATGCGCTTCGTAACGATCGTGTTCTATACGATCCCACCTATTCGCCTGTACAGTTCACCATTACCGATGAAACAGGTGGTGTAGGCGTAGGTTATGGCTTAGGTATGCGTACTAATGTATTCGGCTACTTTCTGCGGCTGGATGCTGCCTGGAATATTGAGGGCAGGGTAAAGCCAATATGGTACTTCTCTATAGGTACCGATTTTTAGCCCTACATAAAATTTTTCGTCTGCAGCGCTAATTGATGGCGCAATTACACAGTTTTATATCTGGCACGAATATTACATATCTTTAGTAAAGAATAATAAACCAATGGTTTATCTCTTTTCCGTTACTTTTGTTAATATATAAACTGGTCATTCCACTATATGAAGTTTTCAAACGAAGCTAAGATCGGTATCCTTGTCGCTGTATCCTTACTTATATTATTTGCAGGTTTTTATTTTTTGAAAGGGGCAAACCTTTTTTCCGGTGAACATGAATATTATGCTTATTACGATGATGTACAAGGGCTGCAACCGGCGGCGGCGGTACAAGTGAAAGGTTTGGGCGTGGGTAGGGTGTCAGGCATCGAGTTGAACGGGAATGAAAAGGTCAAGGTTACGATTTCAGTAAAAAAGAATATAAAAGTTTATAAAGGAAGCATACTGAAACTGATATCTGCCGATCTGTTGGGTACTAAGGTCATAAGTATAGAGCTTGGCCCCGGCCCTGATGAAGTGGCAGATGAAACTGCATTGCCTTCAGCAATAGAAGGTGGCCTGATAGACGGTATATCGCACGAACTGACACCACTGATACTGGATGTACGGCATGTAGTAGCTACGCTGGATACAGTGATGGCAGGGGTTAATGGCATGCTAAGCCCCGAAACCCGGGCACGTTTGGAAAGCAGTGTTGCATCGCTGGATGTAACAATGAAGAATTTTTCGCAATTGTCTGCCAAACTGAATAACGAAAGCGATCAGATGGCTTCGGTAATAAGAAATGCGAACAGCATTACAGGCAACCTTGCGGAAAATAACCAAAGAATATCAAACATTATCACCAATACCGATGCAATAACCAGCCAGCTGTCACAGGCGCCGGTACAGCAAACGCTGAGGGATCTAAGCACAACGATCAATCAACTACAGGGTATTATTGATAAAATAAATAATAACCAGGGTTCTTTAGGCATGCTGGTAAACGATAGGCAACTGTACGATAACCTGTCAGCTTCCTTAAAAACACTGAATGTGCTTATGGCCGATGTAAATGCACATCCTTCCCGTTACATAAACGTTACTATCTTTGGCAGGAAGAATAAAGATAAATAACACTAAATACAGCGGTAGGTTTTGAACTTTTTCAATAATGTATTGAATATAAAAACAGCATATAAGGTACTTATATGCTGTTTGCTTGTGTTTACAAGCCACTGCGCCATGGCGCAAAACAAAGCCGATACATCTAAGAAAACCCCGATAGAAATAATGCCCGGTACCGGTGTACTGCAATATGTGGAAACCGATTCAGGCGCCATCAATAAGCTGATAGGTAACGTAATATTAAAGCAGGGGGAAAGCCTGGTGTATTGCGATAGCGCTTATTTCGATCTTGCCCGCAACAATGTTGAAGCGTTTGGCAGCGTACGTATCGTACAGCCGGGCTCGGAAGCGCAAAGTGATTACATGCGCTATCTGGGCAACCAGAAGATGGCATACATGAAAAGCAATGTAATGCTGACAGATGGTAAAAGCAGCCTGTGGTCGGAAGAAATAGAGTATAATACGGGAACTAAGATAGGCACCTATAATAATGGGGGTACCCTGCAGGATAGTACTACAAC
>CBFGNI010000167.1:0-6559 GCA_965650105.1 uncultured bacterium
CTGCTTTGTCAAGGTCGTTTGACATGGTAGACAGGTTAGCCCTCAGCATGTAGTATGATGAACGTACGGGCTTGTATAATAAATTAGGATATTTCACCCTGTCCATCAGTTTTTGTGCGCCTTCCATATCGCCCGCCTCTACATAGCCTTGTATCAGGGTCATTGGGCCCAGCATAAAATGTACTGCAACTGTTATCAAAGCAATGAGTATAGGTAGCCAGCCGATCCACCAGGTAACGGATATACCTATCCATATACCCAGCGCAACAAGCGCAACAGCTATATACAGTCGGTAAAAAACTAAAAAACGGCGTAAACTAATGTTCATCTTTCTGGAAATAGGCTGCAAAGATAGGTTTTAAGCTGTAAAACCTTACCTCTTAGTTTGCTCCCTTCAACAACTATATTAAGTTTTTGTTTTCGAACCGCTATTTTTGCGGTGAAGAAAGTACTTATGCAACAGCCCGATTGGTTTGAAAGTTGGTTTGGATCTCCTTACTATCATATCCTGTATCAAAACAGGGATGAGCAGGAAGCGCAGAATTTCATAGAGAATCTTCTTGAGCACCTGAAACCTGCTGAAGATTGCCGTATGCTGGATATAGCATGTGGCGAAGGCCGGCATGCAGTACAGCTGGCAGAGCATGGATATGATGTAACAGGCATCGACCTATCGCACCTGAGTATTGAAAAAGCTAAGGCATACGAAAACGAGCACCTGCATTTTCATGTACACGACATGCGCATGCCTTTCTATATTAACTACTTCAACTACGCCTTCAATTTTTTTACCAGTTTTGGATATTTCGCGCACGATCGCGATCATCAACTGGCCGCTAAGTCTTTTGCAGCTGCATTGAGAAAAGGAGGCATTTTAGTAATTGATTACCTGAACACACACCAGGTAATAAGTAATCTGGTGCCAAAAGATACCGTGCAGAGAGGAAGCTATACGTTTCATATAAAGCGGCATATAGAACGCAAACACATTATAAAGGAAATATCGTTTGTAGATGCAGACCAAAAAGGCAAGCAATACACAGAAAGTGTCGCAGCTTTTACTTTAAGCGATTTTATTGATATGTTTAAAGTTGCCGGACTGGAACTGATAGAAACTTTTGGCGATTATGCTCTTAATCCATATAATAAAGACACATCGCCCAGGCTGGTGATGATATTTAAGAAATAACAGTATGCCGCTAAAAGATGAGCTGATATATTGGGATTATAAAGTATGGTACTACCTGAATACGGTATGGCACAATGATTTTTTAGATGCTGTAATACCGTTTTTCCGTAACCAATGGACCTGGGCGCCTCTTTATCTTTTCCTGCTGCTGTTTATGACCAGCAACTTTAAACGCAAAGGCTGGATGTGGTGTGTTTTCTTCATACTAACCTTTGCCCTTAGCGACCATATAAGCGCAGCGATACTCAAACCGGTTTTTCAGAGGGTGCGCCCTTGCAATAACCCATACCTGGCTACTTTTATGCATAATATAGTACCCTGCGGCGGCGGGTATAGTTTTCCGTCTTCGCATGCTGCCAATCATTTTGGCCTGGCTGTTTTTTCGGCCGTTTCATTACAGAGAGTGGTTAAACGTATTTGGCTCATAGCCCTTACCTGGGCTTTTCTTGTAGGTTATGCGCAAATATATGTGGGCGTGCACTACCCTTTGGATATATTGTGCGGAGGTTTGCTGGGTGCTATTATTGGCTGCCTTACCGGCTTTGTGTACAACCGTGTATATAAGTTAGACCACTATCAGCGCGCGGCTGAAAGAAATGATTCAAAATCTTTTACTGAAGCTTCATAGTCTAGGTCATTAACTATGTCGTGGTAGTTATTTTTATCTATGGCATTGTTATAAGCCCACTTGGCAAACTCCAGCCTGCTTTCTTCAAAATTGAACCAGGGCAGCATTTCGCGCACCTGTGCTGTAGTATATGTTTCCCTGGCCAGCTTCGTTTGTACCAACTTCATTTTATCAATATCGGTCACCTTCGCCTTTACTTCATTACCCAGTACAGTTGTTTCCTGTGCAGATAATGTGCCGGCAGCGCTATTATTTGCCTGCGGCACATCGCTCATCATATTTTGCGTAACCACCATTTCGCCATTATCAGGATATACAACACAACTGGTTATTGTATTCTTTTTCAGTTTTACAGAGCCTGTATAAATAAGCTTTGCGTGGCCACCATCACCATCTTTATATTCTTTGTATTCATATATCCTTAGGTAGTGCCTTCCGGTTGGCAGATCGCCAAAGGTCATTGATGTGCCTACTTTTTTGTAGTCGCGATTATCTATAGCTACGGTAATGGGTGAACGGTCGCTTAACTCTATTTTAAGCACACATTTACGCCTGGCTGCAAAACTATCGTTAGAGAGTGTAAGTATGGTAACCAATAAAACCAGCAGCTTATTCATTGCAATGAGATATGTGTTACAAATACAATAGATATGCCAACAAACCTTAAGGTTTTCTCAAAAAACTATTGGACAGATAAGAGCGCACATAATATGCCCGCAGATACACCCGCATTCAATGACTCTGCCCCACCCAACCTGGGTATAGTTACCCGTTGAGTTGCTATTTTCATAATATCTGGCGATATACCGTTCGATTCATTGCCTATTATTAATATACCACCATCAGGTTTAGGTACATTGTAAATATTATCACCATCGAGCGCTGCAGCAAATATGGGCTTATTTGCTTGTGCGAGGTAAGTACCCAACTCTTCTGTAATGATATTTACCCTGAGATGGCCTCCCATGGCCGATTGAACTACTTTTGAATTGTACACATCCACACATCCCGGTGAGCATACTATTTGTTCCCAGCCAAACCAATCGGCTATGCGGATAATGGTGCCCATGTTGCCGGGATCCTGTATATCATCCAAAGCCAGGCACCATTTAAAATCATTCAAACTTTTTATAGCAGGCATAGCTATTACCAACAACACCATATTGGGAGTTTTCAGCATAGATATAGCCTCCAATATATGGGGCTCAACTATATGTACTGTAGCTTCAGGATGCCTGGCTATTGACGCTTTATGTGTGGCTACCCATTGCTGCAGGCCAACAATCATTTTTATATCTGCATCTGAGCTAAGCCACTCCATGGCTATTTTATCGCCCTCGGCTACAAATACATTGTATTCTTTACGGTACTTTTGCTGCGATAACGACCGAATATATTTATTTTGCGCCTTGGACAACATATTGCCGCAAAGCTAAAATTAATTGCACTAACCGCATACATGAGCCACAGAAGAAACGGATTTGTTTTACTAATTGCATGCACAATCTTGCTTATTGGTTCTGTTGGCTGTAATACTACCCGGCACTTAAAAGAAGGTGAATACCTATTGAGGTCGAACACCGTAAAGCTGAAGTCAGATAAGTCGATAACCAAGAAAGGAGAACTTAAGGATAATCTTGAAGGCTTGATAGCCCAAAAGCCTAATACCTATTTCCTGGGTTTTATACCTTATAAAGTATGGCTCTATAACAACCGTTACGAGAAATATCAAAAAGATACGAACAACTTTCAACTGAAATCGAAAACGGTAGAAAGACCTGTTATATACGATAGCGCATCCAAACAAAAGACGGCGATAAACATAAGAGGTTATCTTTTTCAGCAAGGTTATTTTTATTCAGAGGTTACTGACACTACAGTTTTCAGACGCAAGAAGGCATACGTTACTTATAAAGTAAACACTAACACCAACTACCTGATAAATGAAGTAACTACCGATGTGCCTGATAGTACCATAGCTGGTATATTGCGCGATAATTTCAGTGAAACCAAGCTGAAAAAAAAGGCTGAATTCTCTTATCCTTTATTGCAGGAAGAGCAAAGCCGTATTACTTCCGTATTGCGCGACTATGGTTACTATAAATTCAGTAATGATAACGTGACGTTTGAATTGGATACACTTACAGACAATTATGCACGTGATGTAGAAAACCCTTTTGAAACAACGCTGAACCTAATCACTTTTCAGAAGAGGAACAGTAAAAAACCCACGTTGAACATTCGTATAATATTAAGGGCCGATGAAGACCTGAAAGCCTTTGAAAAATACGGTGTTAGCAGGGTACGTGTATTCCCTGATTTTGTAGGGCGTGATGATATGAGAGATAGTACAATGGTAGAAAAAACTATGGAGGGTATTACTTTTAGATATCATAATTATTATGTGCATGAAAAAGTATTGCTACGCCATATTTTCCTTGAGCCTGACAAATATTACTCTCAAAGCAATTACGATCAGACAATTAGTAAACTGAACGAACTGGGGATATTTCAAACCTCGCGTATTATACTTTTTGAAGACACTACCAAAAATGATGGCGCAAATTGGTTGAACTGTATTATCATTCTAACACCAGGTAAAAAACTTGATTTTAATACTAATCTGGAAGGATCAACCGGAAGCACCTACGCTGCAGGCAGCGCTGCTGCTGTAAGTTTCAGGAATAGAAATCTTGGTAAGGGAGCCAACCTGCTTACCATGACACTAAGTGGTGGCATAGAACTATGGTACGACTCTGTAGGTAACCGGTTTATTGACCGTTTTAAGTTGCTTACGCGAAGCGCAGGGTTCAATACCTCGCTGGATATGCCAAAGTTTTTGGTGCCCTTTAATATTAAAAACTTTAGCAAGCGCACCACACCGCGTACTGTATTGGGCGCCGGTATCAATTTACTTGACCGTGTAGCCTATTTCAACCTGATCAATACTTCGGGTAGTATAACCTACAAATGGCGTGAAACACAAACAAAAAACTGGGAAGTAACCCCAATGTTTGTTAATGATATCAGGCTTCCGTATATCTCCGATACCTTCAAAAAAAGGCTGGCTGATAACAGTTTTTTGCGTAATACTTATAAGCAAACCTTTATTGAAGGTGAAAATATTGCTTTCATTTTCAGCGATAAGGAGAAGAAGTTTGGGCGTAACTACTCTTATTTACGTCTTGCCCTGGAAGAAGCAGGAGGTATAATGAGCGGCCTTACATCTATTTTCGGCTCTACCACTACCAACTATGCACAATATGTAAAAATCGATTTCGACGCTGAGCACTTTTTTACCTTACCAGCATCCATGTTTGCATTTCGTTTCTACGGCGGCGTAGGCATGCCCTACGATAAGTCGAGTGTATTACCTTATATTAAGCAATATTTTGTTGGTGGTGCTTATAGTATACGTGGCTGGCGCATCAGGCAGCTAGGGCCCGGCAGCTATTCCGACTCATCGAAGGCATTAAATCTTATTGACCGTACGGGCGATATAAAACTTGAATTGAACGGGGAGTACCGCTTTGATGTAATACAACTTTTTGCCGGTGCTATAAAGCTTAAAGGTGCTTTATTTGCTGATGCAGGTAATATATGGCTCGCAAACAAATCAACCAGCTACCCCGGCGGGGAATTTGCATTTAATAAACTTGGACGAGATATTGCTATAAGCACAGGCACAGGTGCCCGGCTTGATATTGGTGGTTTTTTTGTGCTGCGTTTCGATGTGGCATTCCCTGTTAAAAATCCCGCATATCCTTACAACGGGGGCTGGGTGGCTAACCAGTTTTTTGGGTACCGTAACTGGGCACGCGATAACCTTGTGTACAATTTTGCTATCAACTACCCTTTCTAAACATATACGCCTTTTGCCTATGCAGGGGCGTTTTAATATCTTTGAACAATCTTATGCGTAATATAAAAATCATTGAAGTACGATCGGAAATAGGTGCAGGTACACGTGGTGCCAGTTTGGGTATTGAAGCAATAAGAATTGCCGCACTCGATTTCATGAGCAATTTCTTCGTCAACTTCCCATCTGAACAGGTGGAGAACGAAAACAGCCTTCTTTACGCCCCTGTCGCATCGCCTTATGCCAAGAGAATACAAGGTGTATTGACAATGTACGAACGTGTATCAAAATCGGTATCAGATACATTAAAGTCTGGCTTGTTTCCTCTTGTTTTAGCCGGCGACCATAGCACCGCGGGTGGTACTATTGCGGGTATAAAAATGGCTAAACCTAAAAATCGTTTAGGTGTTATCTGGATAGATGCACATGCCGATATGCATACACCTTACACTACACCATCGGGCAATATGCACGGTATGCCTTTAGCGGCTTCACTGGGTATCGATAACCTGGAAAACCAAGTGCATTCACCCGATAAACAAACCGTAGATCTGTGGAACCAATTAAAAAACATAGGCAAGATAAACCCTAAAATCAATCCTGAAGATATTGTATTCATAGGGTTGCGCGATTATGAAAAAGAAGAAGAAAGCATTTTAAAACGCTTCAATATAAAAGTAATTCCTGTACAGGAAGTAAGAAGAAAAGGTGTAGAGCACGTTGCAAGACAAGCATTATTACACTTGAGTGGTTGCGATGATATATACGTTTCTTTCGATGTAGATAGCCTTGACAGTTCTATATCGAGAGGTACAGGTACACCTGTGAGCAACGGGCTTAAAGAACGTGAGGCCGAAGACCTTTTGGCATCGCTAATGCAAAA
>CBFGNI010000168.1:0-6461 GCA_965650105.1 uncultured bacterium
GACTGCACATCCTTGGGATAACCTGACTGCTGAACTGCATGAAGGTTCTGTAGTAAAAGGTAAAGTAGTAAACATCGAAGATTACGGTGCATTCCTGGAAATTATGCCTGGCGTAGAAGGCCTGGTACACGTTTCAGAGATCACATGGTCTTCTCAGCCTATCAATGCGAAGGAATTCTTCAAAATGGGCGATGAATACGAAGCTAAAGTAGTAACCCTTGACAGGGAAGAACGTAAGATGAGCTTGTCTATCAAGCAGCTTACTGAAGATCCTTGGGAACATATCGAAGACAAATTCCCTATAGACAGCCGTCATAAAGGTGTTGTGAAAAACATCACTCCTTATGGTGTGTTCGTTGAACTGGAAACTGGTATCGGTGGTATGATCCACATCAGCGACCTTAGCTGGATCAAACGCTACAATCACCCAAGTGAGTTCACTAAAGTAGGTGATGAAATAGATGTTGTTATCCTGAGCATCGATAAAGAAAACCGCAAACTGGCTCTTGGTCACAAGCAAATAGAAGAAGATCCTTGGAACACTTTCGAAACTGTATTCCCAATAGGTTCGGTACACGAAGGTAATGTTACCAAGAAAGATGATAAAGGTGCTACTGTACAATTGCAATATGGCCTGGAAGCATACGCCCCCGCACGCCACTTGCGCAAAGAAGACGGTAGCAATGTAGAGGTTGAAGAAGTTCTTCCTTTCCAGATCATCGAATTCGATCGTAACGACAAACGCATCATGGTATCTCACTCAAGAATTTGGGAACAAACCAAAAACGATGAGAAAGAAGCAGTGAAAAAAGAAGCAGCTTCTGAAAACGAGAAAACCAAGAAAGCGGTTAAGAATATCCAGACTAAAGTTGAAAAACCAACTTTGGGCGACCTGGGCGCACTGGCTGCTCTGAAAGACAAAATGAAGAAAGCTGAAGAAGGCGATAACAAGTAATTGCCACGAAGCTTTTTGAAATAACGAAGAAGCCATCTCATAACGAGATGGCTTCTTTATTTAATAAATGACTTATTGCCAGTCGGCATGAAGCCTCAATACTTTTTCTATTACATCGCGAACACAGCCATTGCCTCCGTTTTTAGGCGAAATGTATTTGGCTATGGCTCTTACCTCATTAACGGCATCATTAGGGCAGCAGGGTAGCAAGCATAGCTTCATAGCCTCTGTATCAGGTATGTCATCGCCCATATACAGCATACTGTTAAATGTGTGGGCATTGTCGGTTATCAACTCTTGTAAAAATGCTTTTTTATCTTTTATATCATTGTATACAGTTACACCCATTTCTGTGAGTCGCAGCCTCAATGGTTCTGATATCTCGGATGTGAGTACCCAAATAGTATATCCCTTGCTAACGGCATAGCGAAGCGCAAAAGTATCCTTTATATTCATACTGCGTAATAGGGCACCCTCCTCAGTGGCTAATATGGTACCATCGGTCATTACGCCGTCAAAATCGAAAATAAAAACACGTATATGAGAGAAAAGATCGAGCAAATTATCCATAATCTACTTGTTGTACATTTCTTTTATAGATGCAGTTAGTGCCTTATACACATTTTGCCAGGCTTCATGTTGTTGCAATAGTTGAATGTGCTTTTGCAGGGTATTCTCGTCACCTCTTTTGGCAGGCCCGGTTTGCAATAATCGCGGCGAGTTGCTTTGTAGTCGCTCTACTGTTTGATTGATTATTGGACGCAGTATGTCAAACTGAAGGTTTTGTTCTTTGCACCATTGTTCTGCTATGGCAAATAAATGGTTGGAGAAGTTATTACTAAATACAGCTGCAAGATGCAATGCGGTTCTTTGCGTACTGTTAGCCTCCGTAAGAATATCTGTTACAGCATTGGCTACTGCGAGTATGATTGCCTTTGCTTTGGCTGTATTCGCCTCCCATGCACAAGGAATAGCCCTATGTGCAGGTAAGTTATCTTTTACTATAGAATAGATAGGCCAAAGCACAGCTTTATCGGTATGCGTATTAAAGCTATGTATGTCGAGCGTACCGGCGGTATAAATAATAACGGTATTGTTATTCAGGTATTGATTAACCTCCAACACTGCATTATCAGTAACTGCGATAATGCAGCAGTCAGCCTTCTGATTAACTCCATCAGCAATCAGCCGAACATTCGTGACGTTTGAAAGTTTTGCTAATTTTTTGGCCTTCTCTATATCACGGCCATAAACACCCATGCATTCATGACCTGCAGCAATCATTCTGCCGGTTATAAACCAAGCCATGTTACCCGTGCCTACAATAGTAAATGTCATTTCTTATTGAAGGCAATATAGTGCGCCTCCATAATATCGTGTAGCTTTTGTTTTAGTTCGGCTACATTTTCCAAAGTTAAGCCTTCGGTTGACACTGGTGGTAGAAAATGAAAATGGATAGGCATTGGCCTGGCCCAGGCTATTTTATCGTGTGGTAAAATTTTACCGGTATTGAAGATAACGCCCGGTATAATTGGCTTTTGAGATTTTATAGCGGTTATAAAAGCACCATCGTAAAACCGTTGTATCGGTTCTGAGGTTTTATTTCTTGTGCCTTCAGGGTACAAACAGAGATGTATGCCATTCATCAAGGTTTCGTGCATACGTGTAAAGCTTTCTCTGCGGCTGTTCTCTTTTTTTCGGTTCACCAGTATAGAACCTGCCTTGTAGATAACACCAAAGATGGGGATCTTAGCCATTTCAACCTTTGCCAGGGTTTTGTTTGGGCCGGGTATCCACGGCGAGGATACAGGTATATCAACTAAAGAATTATGATTTACGATAACCACATAATTTTCTCCTTTTTTAAAATTCTCTTTGCCGCGGCGTATAACAGGGCAAAACACTAGTGGCATAAAAAAGCTCATCCAACCTTTAAATACAGGATGCAGTGCTTTTGATTTTTGTGGTTCCGGTAGTAACGAGATGAGCCATATAGGGATGAATACAATAAGCATAGAAGCCATAAACAGCAACATGCCATATATAAAGTAAACACGACCTAGAATATTTTTAAGCAAATTCATGCGTTGGTTACAAATCTAATCAAGCGACCAGTCAATAGGTTTCTCGCCATGCTCTTGCAGCCAGTGGTTGGCTTTGCTGAAGTGCTTGCTGCCAAAGAAACCATTATGTGCTGAAAGCGGTGAAGGGTGTGCTGCTGTAAGTACCAGATGTTTACCAGTATCTATCAGGTCTTTTTTACTTTTTGCAAACCCGCCCCATAGCATAAACACAATATGATCTTTACGTTCTGAAAGTATGCGTATCACATCATCGGTAAAATGATGCCAGCCAATTTTACTGTGCGACATGGGTTGATGTGCTTCTACAGTCAATGCTGCATTCAATAGCAACACTCCTTGTTTGGCCCATTTCTCCAGGTTGCCGGTCTTAGGTATGGATATACCCAGGTCTTCGTGTATTTCTTTAAATATATTAATTAATGAAGGTGGTGGTGGCACTTTATCGGGCACTGAGAAGCTTAGGCCATGTGCCTGGTTAGGATTGTGGTAAGGGTCCTGGCCAAGTATTACCACCTTTACTTTATTGAAAGGGGTAGTATTAAACGCATTAAAAATATTAGGCCCCGCTGGGTAAATAGTTTTTCCTTCTTTCTTTTCAGCTTTCAGGAAGTTGACTATTTTCTCGAAATAAGGCTGTTTAAATTCCTCTTTCAGTTCTTCATTCCATTGTGGCTCTATTTGCACATTCATAGCAAGCCTATTTTTTTTCTGTATCGTTTGGTTTTTCCATAATAGAAAAGCTACCGCATACAGAACCTTTTTTTATTTTTTGCGTAAGCACCACAAGATATATATCTGTTTTTTCGGGTACGAAAGAGTAGAGCAGGTAATTTGTCTGTGCGGGATCAGATAAAGTCTTTGAATCAAGTTTGTTATCTTTTTCATCAAATAACTCAAAATTCAGTTTTGCCGCTGTGTTATTACCTATGTATAGCATTTGATACATTTTACCCTTTTCAAGCTGTACTGCTATGGGGTAAGGCTGCTGCGATTCCATGCCTATCATAGCATCGCGGTATACGGTCATCCCCTGAGCTTTCAAGCCTTGTTTTATCTGTTCTGATTGCAGGCGTATGGCACGGTCATTACAACCTATATTGGGTTGCGCAACTGCGGTAACATTAAAAAGGAAAATAATTGCGCTTACTAAAAGTAGTATCTTTTTCATGTCAGTAGATTGTAACGAAGATAGGTAATACAAGGTTAACGGATACATTGTGTCAGCGATTACGGTACAAGTATCTCACATATATGTTTTTGAATATTATTGGCTATTTTTCCCATAGGCAGGTCGTTCTCATCCATACCAAAGGGGTCTTCAATTTCTTCGGCTATCACTTCAAGGCTTGCCAATACATAAAATACGATGGCTACCACCAGCATCACCCAATAACCCAGTGTAAATGAATAGCCAAAAGGCAGCATCATTACATACAAAAAAATGAATTTTTTAATAAAAGCACTGTAAGAGTAGGGTATTGGCGTGTTTTTAATTCGCTCGCACGCACCGCATATATCTGTAAAGCTCATCATTTCATTATTTAGAAAGATAAGCTGCTCGCCACTTACAGTGCCTTTTTTATGAAGCTCTATTATACGGTTAGTTATAAACGATGCTATCTGGTTAGGTGCATGTTTATCGGCGTCAAGATATTTGAGATCTGGATGTTCTTTTTCATCTAATGTCAGCCTCGTGTATTCCAGTTGCAGGTGCTCTTTTAATACCTTTGCATACAGCGGAATCATGCGGCTAAAATATTCGCGATTCTCAATGTCATCATCAGGTAGCAGTGCGTTTAATTTAATAGCAAGATTGCGACTGTTGTTAACTAATGCACCCCAAAGTTTACGCCCTTCCCACCAACGGTCGTACGCTGTATTGGTACGAAAAACAAGAAGCAATGACAGCGCAAAGCCTAATAGTGTGTGTAGATGGAATAAATTTTTGAGGTAATTATTTTCAAAATTGCTGAATACGTTAAACTCAAGAAAAGCAACCGCGCCGGAATATAAAGCTATAATGACAATAAGCTTAGCCAGTCGGCGTAATGTATCGGACTTATGGAATTGAAATAATATTTCAAACCATTTTTGTGGGTTGTAAATGCGCACTTATATAGTGTATTAGTGGTTGTCCGTTATTGTTAGCGAATATCTACGTGTAATAATTTTTGTCCTTCCAGATAGCCTTCCAATTTATCATATACCGTTAATGACCCTACGCCTGCAGGGGTGCCAGTAAAAATCAGATCACCAATGTTAAGGGTAAAAAATTTAGATACATATTCTAAAATAGTATCCACACTAAATATCATGTCTTTAGTGTGGCCATTCTGCACAACAGAATCATTGAGCTTTAGCTGAAAATGCAGATCTGAAATATTTATTTCAGGAGTAATGTCTATAAAACTACCAACTGCTGCAGACCCGTCAAATGCTTTTGCAATCTCCCACGGCAGGCCTTTGCTTTTTAGCTTTTGTTGAATATCTCTTGCTGTAAAATCTATACCTAGCGTTACCTGGTTGTAGTATTTATGTGCAAATTTCTTCTGAATGTATTTGCCATTTTTATTAATCTTCACTACAAGTTCACATTCATATTGCAAGTCGTCGGTAAATTCGGGATAGTATAATGGTTTTTCCGGGAACAATACTGCATTCTTTCCTTTCATGAAAATTACAGGCTCCGTAGGAACCTCGTTATTCAGTTCTTTGGCATGTTCGCTGTAATTTCGCCCGACACAAATAATTTTCATAGCTAAATTGGTTTTATGCCACGTGTAAAAATAAAATTTCCTGACGAAAAACCCTTGTTTCAAACATCTATACCTATACGTATTAGCGATATAAACTATGGCGGCCACCTTGGCAATGATGCAGTGTTATCCATAATACATGAAGCGAGAATGCAAATGTTGGCGAATTGGGCCTATACTGAATTGGAAGCTGGAAGTGTAAGCCTGATAATGGCCGATGTAATGATAGCATATAAATCGGAAGCTTTTTATGGCGATATAATATGGGTATCAATATATGCCAATGAATTGGGTGAACGTTCTTTCGACCTGTTATATCATTTAAGTATAAGCACCGATAATGGGCATAAAGATGTGGCACATGCTAAAACAGGCATGGCATGTTTCAATTATAAAGAACGAAAGACAGTAGCTATTTCGGAAGAATTGAAAAACAAACTTTTAGGGCTTGGTATTTAATTTCAATCTCATTACCTTTGCCATCCAAATTTGGCGAGGTAGCTCAGTTGGTTAGAGCACAGGATTCATAACCCTGAGGTCGGGAGTTCAAATCTCCTCCTCGCTACCAGATCTCAAAAAAGCCTTTCAGTAAACTGAAAGGCTTTTTTTATAAATCAATTAGTACTGATTGTTCTTATATTTATTCGGTATGTATAACACAATATC
>CBFGNI010000169.1:0-6376 GCA_965650105.1 uncultured bacterium
CGAACAAAGAGAATGCGGTAAATATCCAGTATGTGGTTTATCTGGTCTATACTATACCCCCTGCGTTTCAGGCCTATTGAATTGACCCCAACGTAAGACAGTGGTTCTCTTGCTGCTTTTACATAAGGTGGTACATCCTTACGTACCAGCGAGCCACCTGTTACAAATGCGTGCGAACCTATGCGTACAAATTGCTGCACTGCCGTAAGTCCTGCCAGCACCACATGGTCGCCTACAATTATATGGCCCGCAAGGGTAGTGTTGTTAGAAAAAATACAATAGTTCCCTACCTGGCAATCGTGCGCTATATGCGTATATGCCATTATAAGGCAGTTGTTGCCTATTTGCGTTTTATTACGGTCGCTGGTGCCACGGTTTATCGTTACGCACTCGCGTATGGTTGTATTGTCGCCAATTATGGTAAGGGTATCCTCTCCTTTAAATTTAAGGTCTTGAGGTATGGCCGATATAATGGAGCTGGGAAATATGCGGCAATTCTTACCTATACGCGCGCCTTCCATTATGGTTACGTTCGATCCTATCCAGGTGCCTTCACCTATCTCAACGTTCTTATGAACGGTAGTGAACGGATCAATTTTTACATTCGCGCCTATTTTAGCGTCGGGATGTATGTAGGTAAGCGGGTGGATCATTTTTTATCTTTTCGAACAATTTGCGCTACCAGCTCAGCTTCGGTAACTAGTTTATTGCCTACATACACACTGCCTCTCATTTCACATATACCTCTTCGTATAGGGTTCAGCAGGTCCAGTTTTAATATCAGCGTATCGCCCGGTACTACTCGTTGCTTAAAGCGTACTTTATCTATTTTAATAAAATAAGTATCGTAGTTCTCAGGGTCTACATAGTTATTCAATGCCAGTATGCCACCTGTTTGCGCCAGTGCCTCTATCTGCAATACACCAGGCATCACGGGGTTGCCCGGAAAGTGGCCCTGGAAAAAATGCTCGTTGAAGGTTACATTCTTAATACCCACTACATGGTCGTCGCTTAGCTCTATCACTTTATCTACCAGCAGGAACGGGAACTTATGTGGCAGCGATTTTTCTATATGGTTAATATCATATACCGCAGGCTGGTTAGGGTCATAATGCGGTACGTCACTCAGGTGCTGGTTCTTTTTAATGAACTGCTTGATCTTTTTCGCAAATTCCACATTCGATGCGTGACCGGGGCGGCTGGCTATTATATGCGCATTAATAGGGTAGCCGATCAGCGCAAGGTCGCCTACCACATCCAGCAGTTTATGGCGTGCAGGTTCGTTTGAATAATGCATTTGTACATTGTTCAGTATGCCTTCCTGCTTTACTTCTATTTTTTGTTTATTGAATACTTTGGCAAGCCTGTCCAGTTCGTTAGGTTCTACAACCTTATCTACAACTACTATCGCATTGCTCAGGTCGCCACCTTTTATCAGGTTATTATCCAGCAAGTATTCCAGCTCATGCAAAAAACAGAAGGTGCGGCAAGGCCCTATTTCGCTTTTGAATTCTGTAATATGCTTCAGTGTGGCATGTTGCGTGCCCAGTACCGGCGAGTTAAAGTCTATCAGCGTAGTTATCTGGTAGTTGCTCGATGGTACAGCCAGCATATCCACATTCTTTACGGGGTCGTAATAATGAATGTTAGTGTCTATAGTGTAAACAATACGCCTGGCTTCCTGTTCCTGGATACCTACGCTTTCTATAGCTTCTATTATTTGTTTGGCGCTGCCATCCAATATCGGTACTTCAGGGCCATCCAGCTCTATTAGTACGTTATCTATTTCCATACCCACCAATGCGGCAAGGGTATGTTCCACAGTACTGATACGTGCCCCGTTAAATTCCAATGTGGTACCGCGCGATGTATCTACTACATAGTCCACATCAGCTTTCACTATTGGTTTCTCAGGCAGGTCTATACGCTGAAAACGCATTCCGAAACCCGGGTTAGCAGGTTTCAGTGTCATAATTACTTTTTCGCCCGTATGCAGGCCTACACCTTGCAGGGTTACTGAACCCTTAAGGGTATGCTGATTTTGAGCAGAGGGCTGTTTGGACATTTCCGATTTCTTTCGCGATTCGCTTTTAGTTATAGTATCTACACTCACTTCCTGACAGAAATATTTTGATTATTCAATAATGAGGTCAATTCCTCTACCATCTCTTCCAATTTATACAGCCTTTGCTGCAATTCTGGCAAATTTCTAAAAATTGCCTGACTTTTCAGGGAACTTTTATAATCAAATGCCGGAGAACCTGTTAATGCGGCGTTATTACTTGTTACCGACTTGGATAAACCGCTTTGCGCATTGATCCTTGTCCCATCAGCAATACTAATATGGCCTACTATGCCCACCTGGCCACCTATTATGCAATTCTTACCAACTTTTGTACTGCCCGATATACCTGTTTGTGCTGCTATCACCGTGTTTTCGCCTATTTCAACGTTATGGGCTATCTGTATCAGGTTATCCAGCTTCACGCCTTTGCGTATGCAGGTGCTACCCATAGTTGCCCTGTCTATTGTTGTGTTGGCACCTACTTCTACATCATCCTCTATTATCACATTCCCTATTTGTGGCACTTTTTTATACGTGCCATCTTTTTGCGGTGCAAAACCAAAGCCATCGCCACCTACTACCGTACCCGAATGTATTACCACGCGGCTACCCAACTGGCAACTATCATATACTTTAACACCTGCATATAGTTTCGATCCTTCACCTATCGTTACATTTTCTCCAATATAACAACCGGGGTATATCTTAACATTGTCGCCTATTGTCACATTCTCGCCAATATAAGCAAATGCACCTATATATACGTCTTTACCTATGTTTGCAGATTTTGAAATATACGACGGATCCTCAATACCTGTTTTCCCATTGCCAGTCACCAGCTCTGTATATTTTTCCAGCAGGTAAGCAAAGCTGCTATAAGCATCCTTCACCTTTATCAAGGTAGGGCTTACGTTTGTTGTTATCTCAAGCGACTCGTTAATAATTATCACGGAAGCTTTGGTGCTGTATAGATACTCTTCGTATTTAGGATTAGCTATAAAGCTTAGCGAGCCTTCATCCGCCTCTTCAATTTTTGCAACATGGCTCACTTTTGCATCAGGGTCGCCTTCAATATGCCCCTTGATAAGGGTGGCTATTTGTAATGCGGTAAATTGCATGTAGTGTGGCGTTATCGTTTAATAATCTGTAAATATGAAAAAAGCCATTATGTATTATGGCATATTTTCAGCGTGAATATAGCAAATGTAATTCTTATGAACAGGCTGGGCAAGTGCCTGGCTTACTATCGGATTGTCTATTTCTGATATATCAATCGATATGCCGCTTTTCATGGCTATTGTTATCCGCTCGTCATTTATATTATATGTGTTGTTATAGGTGGTGCCTGAAGACACAAAATAGTGTATGTCTCCTTCGTCAACACCCAGCGTTTTACGCGCCAATGCCTGCTCTTCTTTTAATTGCTCTTCAATATTAGCAGTGCTGAACCTTACTTTATATAGCCTGCGCTGCACCAGCATACGGCAAAGTATTGACAAAACTTTGTCACTATGGCTTTGCCATACTTTTATCGATGTAAGTATATCATTGTCATCAAGCTGGCAAAAAAGCTCCAGGTTTTGCGGGTCGCTCTCAAAATCAGCCGCACTCAGGTTATTGCGTAAAAAAAAGTTGAGCGCTGGCGTAGCAAAAAGGTCGGCGCCATTTTTACAAAGTTCTTTTGCCCGCTTTAAAATATTTATCAGCAGTACTTCCGAACCCAGGACAGTTTTGTGCAGGTACACCTGCCAGTACATGAGCCTGCGCGCTATAATGAATTTTTCAACCGAATGCACGCCTTTCTCTTCTACCATCAGTTCTCCATCGCGTACGGTAAGCATCTGCAATATACGGTCGTAGCCAATTACGCCTTCAGATACGCCTGTATAAAAGCTATCCCTGTTCAGGTAGTCCATACGGTCCACGTCCAGTTGGCTCGATACTAGCTGGTGTAAATATTTTTTAGGATAGGAATGGTCGAAAACGCTAATTGCTTTGGTAAGCACACCATTATATTCCTCATTCATGCGGTGCATTATCAGGTGCGAAATCCGTTCATGCGAAATATTTTCAACGAGGCTGTGTTCCAGTGCATGCGAGAAAGGGCCATGGCCAATATCGTGCAGTAAAATAGCACTGCGGGCAGCAACATACTCGTTTTCGGTTATGTCTATTCCTTTTATTCTAAGTTCATCAATGGCTTTACCCATCAGGTGGCAGGCACCCAGCGAATGATGAAAGCGTGTATGGGTAGCACCGGGATATACCAGGTGCGCAAAGCCCATTTGCTTTATATGGCGCAAGCGCTGAAACCAGCGATGGCCTATAATATGCAATATCTCAGTTTCAGGAAAGCGTAAAAATCCGTAAACCGGGTCGTTAATAATTTTACCCTTTATCGTCATTGGGTTTATCGCCATTCGGTATTTGGTATTTCCTCTACAGGTTCAGCAGTATCAGCCGCTCCGTTCATATAACTACCTGTATTGTAGGTAGAGCTGCGCTGCATACTTGTTGGGTCCATTACATCGCAGTCGTTAAAATTCTCAGGTTCCTTAAAGGTCACGTCAGTGCGTATATCCAGTGTTTTATCAGCATATACTTTTTGCATAAACAGTGCCCATATAGGCAATGCAGCTGCCGCACCTTGCCCCATAGCTTCGCTATTGAAACGCAGGTACCGGTCATCGCAACCAACCCATGCACCTGCAAGCAGTTGCGGGGTATAGCCCAGGAACCAGGCATCAGCCTGGCTATTGGTAGTGCCCGTTTTGCCGGCTATGTCACTTTTAAAGCCATACCTGTATCTCAGGCGTACTGCGGTACCATGATCTACTACGCCACGCATCAGCTTCACCATTTTAAAGGCCGTGCTTGAATTGATGAGTTCTTTTTGTACAGGTACAAAGTTTTTTATCAGCATGCCGTTCTTGTCTTCTATTTTGGTAATGTACATTGGCTGCACATTGATACCACCTGTAGGGAACATGGTATAGGCACCCAGCATTTCAACAAGCGAAATGTCTGACGCACCAAGTGCCGATGAAGGGAATTTCTCTATATCGCTGGTAATACCACAACGGTGTACAAAATCAACAAACGCATTTACACCTATTTGCTTTATAAGATATAAAGCTGCATTGTTTACCGATTTAGCCAGGGCCTGGCTCATTGGCAATGCGCCATATTTGCTGCCCCCTGCATCGTAGCCATGTTTTTCAGGAAAATCTACGGGCGTTGTAGGTATCATGCTGCAAGGTGATATACCATTGTCAACCGCCAGGCAATATAAAAGTGGCTTAATGGTAGAACCTACCTGCCTTTTGGTTTGTGTGTTTACGTGGTCGTACTGAAAATAAGTATGGTCAATACCACCCACCCATGCCTTTATTTCGCCTGTGTATGGGTCCATAGCCATAAAGCCTGCCTGCAGGAACATCTTCATGTATTTTATCGAGTCAATAGGGCTCATGGTTGTATCCTTCTGGCCTTTACTGTTCCAGGCAAATACTTTCATTGCTACGGGTTTGCTTAGCTCCTGTATTATCTGGTCGTGCTTCATGCCGTCTTCTTTCAGGCTCAGGTATCTTTCCGAACCCTTCACGGTTTCCATCAGGTATTTGGCATTCTTTTTCCAGATAGAACCATCTTTAAAATTGTATTGGTTCACGAACGATTTCTGCAATTGGCTGATGTGTTCTTCCACCGCCTGTTCTGCATAGCGTTGCATGCGTATATCAATGGTGGTATATATCTTAAGCCCGTCTTTATATATGTTATAAGGTGTGCCGTCGTCTTTTTTCAGGTTCTTTATTATCTTCTTTACTTCTATTTCCAGCACCTGGCGAAAGTAAGGGGCAAGCCCTTCGTGGTTCGTTAATTTATGATAGTTAAGTTTAATAGGTTTTTGCATCCATTTGCGTGCTTCTGCATCCGTCAGGTAGTCGTATTTCGCCATTTGGTCAAGCACCACGTTGCGGCGGTCCAGGGCCAGTTTCGGGTTGCGCCTGGGGTTGTACATTGTATTACCCTTTAGCATACCTATCAGCATAGCTGCTTCTTCTACATTTACCGAATCGGGCATTTTATTATAAAACGTAAGCGATGCGTTTCTGATACCATATACATTGTCGCCAAATGGTACTGTATTCAGGTACAGGGTAATGATCTCGTTCTTGGTAAGGTTACGTTCCAGCTTTACCGCCAATACCCATTCCTTTAGCTTCAGGAAGGGAAGGGTAAACATATTCTGGTTTTGCCTTGGGAAAAGGTTTTTGGCAAGCTGTTGGGTTATTGTAGAAGATCCCCTTC
>CBFGNI010000170.1:0-6369 GCA_965650105.1 uncultured bacterium
TGCAGGCAGTTTTATACGGATGACATAAGGTGTTTTATTGTTCAATAGCTCAACTACCTTCTCCGGTGCCAGCGATAAAGAGTTGCGCATGCGGCCACGTGTATGTTGGTCGTACTGAGGATTGGAATATTTATCGGTACGCATTTCATTGCGCATATCTTCCAGCTCCTTAGGCGTATCAAAAGCATAATAGGCATAACCGGCATCTACTAACTGATGTGCATATTGATAGTAAAGATATTTTCGTTCGCTCTGCCGATAGGGTGCATAAGGACCCCCTTTCTCTACACTTTCATCCGGCTCCAACCCACACCAGTGCAAGCAATCAACAATATATTGTTCTGCGCCTTCTACAAAACGACTCTGATCTGTATCCTCGATACGCAGTATAAAATCGCCACCGTGATGACGGGCAAATAAATAATTATATAAAACAGTGCGCACGCCACCCAGGTGCAAACCACCGGTAGGACTAGGAGCGAACCTTACACGAACTTTATTTTCCATAGGCGGCAAAGTTAGTTCTTAGGCTTTAAAGAAAAACATCGCGATAGATAGCGGAATTGATGGATATATCATAAGTCGTATCGCCTATTAACCGTACCCATTTCATTCTGCGCATGGCATTGGTGAGGAAAACGCCATCGGCACGTTCCAATTCAGTAACAGTTAACGGCTTTTCTTCGACTACATAGCCTTTTGCAGGAAGTTGTTCTAAGAGATGAGCACGCATAACCCCGGCAATACAGCCTTCTGAAAGGGGCAGGGTATGGATGATCCTATCTTTTACCCAAAAGATATTGGCAATGGTACTTTCTATAACGTTACCCGTTGTATTTACAACTAAGGCATCGTTCCATTTATTGGCTTTAGCCCACTGGGCAGCCATAGCATATATAAGTGCATTGCTGGTTTTAAGGTTGGCGATGCTATCTATGGATTTCGATAAGCCTGTAGCAATTCCCATCACAAGGCCTTGCTCATTCAGATCAAGTAAAGTTGACTCTATTGGAAAGCATTCTATGATGTAGCCCGGTTTCTGGTCTTGGGTATCGTACAGACCGCCTTCTCCACCATATACCTGCAATCGTACCCTTGCTAATTTTTCTAAATGATTCTTTTTTACAGTTCGCTGTACTTCTTCCTTTAAAAAAGCTGGAGTAAATAGTTTGGGCGTATTGATACCCAGTGTTTTTAATCCTTCAAATAGACGCTGCCAGTGTAGTTCTTCCAAATTGATAATACCCTCTTTTACCAGCATCGTTTCGAACAGACCATAACCATAGCGAAAAGCCCTGTTTTCTGCAGGAAGGGTAGCATCAGCCTTTTCGACCAGTTTGCCGTTTATATTGGTATAAAGTGTAGCCACAGCCCAAAGTTTAAAAACTTCCCGCAGAAAACGTGCTTATCGTACTTTTGCCCAAACTTTTACAGGATCATGAAGTTTGAACAGGGTGTGCCGGTGCAATGGCTGGCAGAATTTACAGGCGCTACACTTATTGGCGATGCGGAACAATTGGCTACAGGCATTAACGAAATACATAAAGTAACCCCGGGCGATATATCGTTCGTGGACTTTGAAAAGTATTACAATAAATGCCTGAACTCAGCTGCTACTGTCATCATCATCAATAAAGAAGTAGAATGCCCTGCGGGTAAAACCTTATTAGTAACTGCAGATCCTTTTAGTGCCTATGTGAAGATCGTCAAACACTTCCGCCCGTTTGAACCTGCTAACAAAATGGTGAGTGATACTGCCATGATTGGCGAAGGTACACACCTGCAACCCGGTGTGTTTGTTGGTAATCATGTACACATTGGTGAGAATTGCCTGATACACCCTAACGTAACGATATACGACCATACTATAATTGGTGATAATGTAATTATACATGCAGGCACTGTAATAGGTGCCGATGCATTTTATTTTAAGCGCCGAAAAGAACGCGAAGCACAATATGACAAGTTAGAAAGCTGCGGACGTGTGATCATTGAAAACGATGTAGAGATCGGTGCTGGCTGCACTATTGATAAAGGAGTAAGTGGCGATACAATTATTGGCCTGGGTACTAAGCTGGATAACCATATACATATTGGGCATGGTGCTGTGATAGGAAAGAACTGCCTGTTTGCTGCGCAAGTAGGTATAGGTGGTAAGGCCATTATTGAAGATGAAGTAATACTGTGGGGGCAAGTAGGCGTAAGTAAAGACCTCACCATAGGTAAAGGCGCTATTGTGTACGCACAAAGCGGCGTGCCGCAAAGTATAGAAGGTGGTAAAGTTTATTTCGGTAGCCCGGTGGAAGATGCACGCGTTAAAATGAAGGAACTGAACTGGATAAAGCGCATACCTGAAATATGGGAAAAACTGACCAACTCTAAGAACTATTAAACTATTTCCCCGAACCTTCCCACTCACTTTTCAAAATACCTGTTATTACCAGGTCTTCCAACCTGCCATTCATAAAATAGCTCTGGCGAATAACGCCTTCCACTTTTAGCCCTAATTTTTTGGCAAGGGCTGCACTGCGCTTATTGGAAGGCATAAAGTGGATCTCTATCTTATTCATTCCGGGCTTTTCGAATAGGAAGTCAATTAACCGTTCCAGGCACCTTGTCACTATTCCCTTTCCTTCATGTTCTTTGCGTATCCAGTAGCCTACCTGTGCTTTCTTCAACATGTGGTCCCATTCGTGCATACCAATCCCGCCAATTATCTCTCTGTTCAGCACTATACCTAATTCCAGTGCCCGCTGGTCTTGCAACTGCTGCTGCGTACGCTGTATGAATTGTTGTATATGCTCTTGTTTGGTAGTGGCATCCACCCAACGCAACCACGGGCGCAAGTGCGTGCGCGACTCATCGACCGCACGGAAGAGCGATGGTGCGTCTTCCGGCGTGAATGAACGTAATATCAGGTCATCATCTATGAGTATAGATACCATAGAGTGAATATAATAAAATTAGTGTTTGAAATGGCGTGTCCCTGTAAGCACCAATGCCATATCGTGTTCTTTGCAGAATTGTATCGTATCGTTATCGCGCATTGAGCCGCCCGGCTGTATCAATGCTTTGATACCAACCTCATGCGACATACGTGCGCAATCATCGAATGGGAAGAATGCATCTGAAGCCAATACGGCACCTTCTAAAGAAAAACCAAATTGTTTCGATTTATCAATAGCCTGGCGCAGTGCATCGATACGGCTGGTTTGTCCGCAACCTTTACCTATCAGTTGCTTGTCTTTAACCAAAGCAATAGCGTTCGATTTTAAGTGTTTGCAAACTATGTTGGCAAATTCAAGATCTTGCTTTTCCGCAGGTGTACAATCGCGTGCACCAGATTCTTTCCATTCCGCATAGTTAGCGGTATCAGCATCTTGTACCAATACGCCATTCAGTATGCGTTTGTATTCTTTCTTAATTGAAAGCTTTTCTTTTTGCTGCAATATGATACGGTTCTTTTTGCTTTTCAATATTGCTAGTGCATCTTCATCGAAAGAAGGAGCGATCAATATTTCAAAGAACAGTTCGCTGATCTTTTGTGCAACGGCAGCATCTATGTTTTGGTTAGTTACTAATACACCACCAAAAGCACTTTCAGGATCGCCGGCTAGAGCGGCATCCCATGCAGCAGCAACGCTATCGCGTTCTGCGATGCCACAAACATTGGTGTGCTTGATAACTGCAAAGGCAGGTTTTTCAAATTCGCCAATTATCTGGATAGCTGCATCCACATCAACCAGGTTATTGAAAGAAAGCTCTTTACCATTCAGTTTATTGAACAATGCATCCAGGTCACCATAGAAAGCTGCATTTTGGTGCGGGTTTTCTCCGTAGCGCAATGATTGCTTGTTGCCGTAAGATAGCTGGAAGTTATCACCATTGTTATTATTGAAATAATCGGCAATTGCTACATCATAATGTGCACACTCTAAAAATGCAGCAGCAGCAAAATTGCGACGGTCTTCGAGAGAAGTTTCGCCACCCTTAGCTTGCAGTAATTCTAACAAACCAGTGTACTGGTTGCGCGATGCAACTATTACTACATCTTTATAGTTCTTACCCGCAGCGCGTATCAGCGATACACCACCTATATCTATCTTTTCAATGATCAGTTTTTCTTCGGTTGTATTTTTCACTGTCTCCTCGAATGGATACAGATCAACTATAACTAAATCAAGCAAAGGAATTTCGTATTCTGCTACGTGTTTTTGATCGTCTTCAAAATCGCGGCGTGCCAGGATACCACCAAATACTTTGGGATGCAATGTCTTTACGCGGCCACCTAATATAGATGGATAGCTGGTAACGCTTTCAACGGGTGTGCACGGTATACCTAACTCTTCAATAAAAGATTGTGTACCACCTGTAGAGTACAGGGTAACCCCTTGTGTGTGCAGTTCACGAACAATAGGTTCCAATCCATCTTTGTAGAATACAGATATGAGTGCAGATTGTATACGGCGTTCCATATAGAGAAATTTTAGCTAGATTTTGAGCCGCGAAGATAACAAGCTTATGGGAATTGCTTGTTAACGGGCTGATAATATAAATGCGCCCTCGTTTGCCACCGCATGGGCAGGCATTTTGGCTGTTTTGCAGGCATCAAGCCAGATTGCCAATTGCTTGCGCGATAAATTGCTTGTAAACACAAGTTTTTCAGGATGATATGCCAATTGTAAAGCTTCTATCGTGCCTGTTTTGTAGGGATAACCGATAACTACATAATTGGCTGCACTGGCTGTAGTAGTTGGTAAGGAATCTGATATTGCAACTGTTGATTTACCAATTGTATATATGTGTTGCCGTTGCGCTTGTATATGCTCCCGCCAAGCATGCCATTGAATATGTGCCTGTTTTACGCAATAATTGAACTGTATTGGATTGACTGAATCGTTAGTGAGCCGCGTATAGTATTTGTCATTGATCAGTTCTACATAGGAGGTGTGATTGATATTGTATACCACTAATCTCTTTTGTTGACTCGCTTGATGTAATGGGATCAGTAATGAGGCTGTTAATATCGCTCCGGAAATAGATGCCATCCATATTGAATAGCCTTTTCTGTGAATCAAGAATATTGCTATAGCGGCTATCTGTAGGTAAAGAAAGGTCAGATTGAAACCTGTGATATGCAGATATGATAATGAACGTGGATTATTCACCTGGAAGAAAACAACCAATTTATTGAATACCGATACTATGAATATAGTTACACTACCCAGCCATTGCGCAATGATACCTATTGGACTAAATACTATTATCAATATACCAGCTACCAATACTACACCCATAAACACGTACGCAGCAAGGTTAGCCACCACAAACCAAAGCGGGAATAGGTGGAAGTAATACATAACCAAGGGCGCTACCAGTAGTTCTGCAGCCAAACTTGCAGATATGGCCGCCCATGCACCTCTAAGCAATTTGTTTTTGGGAATTAGCAGATGATAAATGCGGCTGTAAAAAAGTATAAGTGATAGTACTGCAAGAAATGACAGTTGGAAACCTATAGAATACAACCACATGGGCTCGATACATAACAGGATAAATGCTGTTGCAAAAAGCTGGTTAAGCGAATTAGGTTGTTTTTGTAAAGCAAAACCAACAGATAATATTGTGAACATAACAGCAGCACGCACTGCCGAAGGAGCAGCACCTGCCATCAGCACATAGAACCATATTAGCGGCAATGCAAGCAGGTATTTTAGCCAATGATATTTTTTATTCTTGATGCATGCCAGTAAGAAGCTAATGAGGACGAAAAAGAAAGTAATGTGAGAACCGGATATGGCTATTATATGCACGATGCCTGTTTCTGAATAGGATTGGCGGGTTTCGTTATCAAGGTTTATCTCATCGCCAATAAGCATGGCTTGCATCAGGCCCAGCGTTTTTCGATCGGGCAGGTATTTTGCCAACTGCTGCATGCAGTAATCATGTACTGTATTTATGAAACTATTATTGTCGCTGGATTTACCAAGGAGCAATATTTTATTTGCAGGTATAAATTGTTGGTAATAGATATTATTTCGTGCGGCATACTGCGCATAGTCGAACTCATAAGGATTGCCGGCATTCCTGATTGGCTGCCATTCGTCCCTTATTAAAATTGTATCCCCACGTTGATAGGTAAGTGAATCCTCGTTCTTATAAACATATACAACTGCTTTGCCTTCTACTTCTATATTACTATTGCTATCAACTGCGTTCAGCAATTGCACAGGGATCTTATATGTTCTTGGTTTTTCTGCCGGTGTTTGTGTAATAAGCGCTATGAAGTATTTGCCTTTCCCTATATGCTTACCAAAGAAATCTTGTTGCTGAGTTACATCATTAGAAAAAGAAAGCAGCCAGCCAAAACAC
>CBFGNI010000171.1:0-6346 GCA_965650105.1 uncultured bacterium
TAACGGTAGCAAGCGTCATGGCATTTACTTCTTCCGCCCGCGCCGTTACTGCCTCGCCGAACCATTTTTTAAAAAATAATAAAGGATCATCACCGGCTACTCTTTCATCAAGGTTAGCAAGCTGATAATCCTTTCTAATGTCTGCAATATTGCCTTTGTCTGTGGCCATTGCAGCAAATTATTTTTTAGAGCCCAGGTATTTGGCCATTACATAAATAAGTTCGATAGCCATAAGTAAAAAAAATACCCATCCCAAAATTGGGCCTATCTTATTCCCGGCTTCGTAAAATGCGTTAAGTAAAAAATGCATAGTTGGCTGATTTGCGCTGCAAGATACAAAACCTACGTTTAAAAGCCAGTTTTATGTAATTATCGTTTTTGTGACTAATTTTCACCCACCATTTGGCCTTACTTATGTTTCTTCGGCATGTTCCATTTTTAAAATCTGTGCTGCTGTATGCCTTCACCGCTTTTGGCGGGCCACAAGGACATATAGGTATGATGGTACGCACTTTTGCCCAGAAGAGACATTATATAACTGAAGAAGAGTTGCTGGAGTATAATGCATTCTGCCAAATGCTGCCGGGCCCTTCTTCTACGCAAACCGTGATGCTGATAGCAATGAAGAGGGGAGGAATACCACTTGCTATATTCGCATTATTTCTTTGGGTTTTGCCTGCTGCCTTTTTAATGGGGATGTTTTCATTTCTAATATACTATTTCAATGATATTGGTATCAGGAAAGAAATAAGAGCAGGCCTGTTTGCGTATATACAGCCCATGTCAGTAGGGTTTATTTGCTTTGCAGCCACCAGGATGATGAAAAGTAGCATAAAGCATATAGCTACAGCAGGGATAATGATAGCAAGTATAGCACTCACGGTTTTTATACCTACGCCATGGATATTTCCAATCATTCTTTTGGGCGCAGGTGTAGTAAGTAATTTCAGTAACAAGCGTATACCCGACGTTACTGAAAAGCCTAAGCCCATTAAATGGGTTAATCTCTGGTTATTTTTTCTATTGTTTATTGCGGCGGGTGTTGTTAGTGAAATGGCAAGGGTTAACGAGTGGCCCAACAGGCGCATTTATAACCTTTTCGAAAACTTTTACCGTTTCGGATCCATAGTTTTTGGCGGTGGGCAGGCTTTGATGCCCATGATGCTGTTCCAGTTTGCAGGAAGGCCAATTAATTTGGGATTGCCGCCCTTAGTAACAGGCGAGGAACTGCTTACGGGTTACGGACTGGTGCAGGCTATGCCCGGACCGGTATTTTCTATATGCTCTTATGTAGGTGGTATGGTAATGAGCCCCTATGGACCTGTATGGCAAATGATAGGTTGTATCGTGGCTACTGTAGCTGTTTTTCTACCCAGCACATTACTACTGTTTTTCTTATTCCCTATTTATCAAAATCTGCGGCAGCATGTAATAATATACCGGTCGCTGGAAGGTATTAATGCAGCGATTGTAGGGATTATTTGGGCGTCGGGGATCGTTCTATTCCAGTCTATGCCATTTGGCTACAGTAACCTTGTAGTGATAGCCATAACATTTTCCTTGCTTTATTTTACCCGGATACCTGCACCACTTATAGTGGTAGGTTGGTTACTCTTAGGGTGGACAATGCATATCTAAGAGTGCATGCTATTTAGCGGTATCTTCCTTCATCAGATCTTTAATATCACTTATTAGTTGGTTTACAGAAGTTGTATCGGTGCCTTCATACTGTCCTCTTATTTGTCCTATTCTGTCAACAAGTACAAACTTATCAGTATGTATAAAGTCACTTTCAATATCTGTAGATGCGGTATCATCAACGGCAGTTACCAGGTAGCTGTAGCGCGCCATATCGTATAGTTCTTTTTTGTCGCCTGTTAAAAACATCCATTGCTTAGGGTCGGCATCAAAACGCATGCTATATTCTTTCATGGCCTGCACTGTATCTTTTTTTGGGTCAACAGTATGCGATAATATTTTGAAGTCTTCTATTCCTCTGTAAGCCTGGTAAACTTTTACCATGTTCTCATTCATCTTAGGGCATATACCTTTGCAGGTGGTAAAGAAATATTCTACAACATATACCTTGCCCTTTACATCTTCCTGGGTTACTGTTTGTCCGTCCTGGTTAGTAAAGGAAAAAGAAGTGACCTTATGGCCGGGAAAACCTAATACTGCAAATTGTTTTGGGGCTACTTTAGTTACGTTATAAAAATAAGTCATGAATACTGCTGCCAGTATTATGAAAAATGAAAGCAGGATGATGGTAATTTTTTTGCGTTGCATTGTGTATGTGTTCTTGCGCCGCAAAGTTAAGGTAATATGCTTTTAGGGGGAACTATTAATAAATCAGGCGTCGATATTGTATTTGGCCATTTTATAATATAATGTTTTACGGTCTATATTAAGCAGTTTGGCCGCTTTCGTTTTGTTATACTTTACTTCCTGCAACGTTTTCAGTATCATATCTTTTTCATTATCGGCCTGTATAGCTTTCAGGTCATGAGGGTCGTTATTCTGAATTATTTCTATTGCCAGCATCATTTCCTGAGGCAAAGCTGGCATGCTGATCTCGTCGCCATGAGTAAGTAGAACAGCTCTTTTTATTATGTTTTTTAATTCGCGGAGGTTGCCCGGCCAGTCGTATTTATATATTATTTCTTTTACCTCCGGCGACAGTTTTTTTACTTTCTTATTCAGTTCCTTATTGGCCTGTGCTATAAAATGATCGATAAACAAATGCAGATCTTCTTTACGTTGCTGCAATGACGGAAGCAATATTTTAAATTCATTGAGACGATGATAAAGGTCTTCACGAAAATTGCCGTTTTTTACCGATGTTACAAGGTCATCGTTAGTGGCGGTAATAATACGCACATTCACTTTTATGTTCTTACCACTACCTAACGGCTGTACCTCTCGCTCCTGAAGTGCGCGTAGTAGTTTTACCTGGATCTCGTAGCTAAGGTTGCCAACTTCATCAAGAAATAGTGTGCCTCCGTTTGCCAGTTCAAATTGTCCTTTTTTATCCTGAAGTGCACCTGTGAAAGCCCCCTTTACGTGTCCGAATAGTTCGCTACCTGCCAGGTCGTTCGATAATGCGCCACAATCTATTGCAACAAAATTTGCATTAGCTCTTTTGCTAAGCCTGTGTATAGTGCGTGCTACTTGCTCTTTACCTGTACCGCTTTCGCCTTGTATAATAACTGAAATATCGGTGGGGGCAACCAGTTGTATATGCTGATGAAGTTGACGGGACACCTCACTGTCTCCTTCAACAAAGTCTACGGCTTTCTGAAGAGTTGAGGGCATTGCCACATCCTCATTTTTATGCATCGCCTGGTCTATGACCATTAGTAGCTCTTCAGGGTTCACCGGTTTGGTTATATAATCATAAGCACCAGAGCGTATTGCTTTTACTGTAGTGCGTATATCATGAAAACTGGTCATGATGACTACAGGAGTTGTAAGCTGCTGCTCATGCTTGTATTTTAATACATCCATACCGGTGCCATCCGGCAGCCTGTAGTCAAGTAATAAGAGGTCGAATTCCTTTTGCTTTAATTCATTTAGAGCATTTTTTATATCGTGTACGCACGATGGGGCGTGCCCGTTCTTTTTTAGATAGCTTTCAACAAGCCTGGAAAAGGTAATATCATCTTCAATTATGAGGATCGACGCCATACTGCAATCTAACGCAAGCGGCCCTATTTGGCAAAATACGGCTCAGCTATTTAACAAAAAAAATAAAGGGAATATGGTGAAAACCAAATTCCCTGTTTTTATCCCTCATTGTGTTCCACTATCAGACTAGCTCATTAATTTGCCGTCCTTGTCAAACTTCTTAGATGTTGCTTCTTCACCTTTTTTAAGCTCTACAACATAATATTCTGAAGCACCTGTTATGTGCCATGCAGATATAACTTGCCATTCTTTATAGTCGTCTTTGGCCAAAGTAGCTTTAACTGTAGATGGCAATGCTTCTGCATTAATTTGTTCTTTTTTATCTTCGGTTGCTGTTGTAATAGTTTCACTATAGTTGTTCGTATTTACTGTTGCGAAAGCTGTAGTAGCAAACATGGCAAGAGCAAATACCGGCAAAATCATCTTTCTCATAAATCCTGATTTGTGTTTTTTTGAATTGTTTACGCTAGGGTAGTTTCCAACTCTATGCCAGAACAAGCTATTGATATTGAGACATTGACAAACAGTTTGTTATATATAATCCAATCTTGGAGGCGCAAAAAAACTGTTGCATTTTTCAACAGTTTGTGGGGGCAATATCACTTTGTGGATACTTGTTTTTGTACGTTCTGTGCTTCAGTAATCAATTGATCGATATCAGAAAGTAAACTAAGTATATTCTTTGTTGTGTCTTTCTGCAAAGACATTGCATTCGATACCTCTATTTCCAGGCGACGTGCTTTTTGCGATATATCATTAGCTCCCGTTTGGCCGCAACGGCCCGCCAGTTTGTGAAGGTAATGACGGGTGTTATTAACATCGTTATTTGTTATTGCATTAATAAGCTGCGTACTGTCGCTGGTGGTTTCGTTAATAAATGTTGAAATAATTGTATTCAGCAATTCTGGTTCGCCGTCTGTCATTTTTATCAAACTACTAAAGGCATTATAGTCTTGTTGTTCTGGTTGTTTTTCTGCGTCGGATTTTTTTGGTACAACCCTATATTCATCCAATATTTGTAGCAAGTGTTCTTCCAGGAATGGTTTCATCAGTATATCATCAAAGCAATCGTTTGCCTGTTGCTGGTCTTCCGAAGGCAATGCTTGCGCTGTAAGTGCAATTATCTTAGCAACATGCATACTATCCCTTTCTTTTAATTCTCTGCATAGCTCAATGCCGGTTATGCCGGGCATTCGTATATCGGTAAATACCAGGGTTGGCGGTGTGGTATATTCGTAGTTTAACAGAGCCTGCGGATCAGGAAAACTAATATGCCGCACTTTGTATTTTTCGAAAATGGCCTTACAAAGCTGCAGGATGTAAGGGTCATCATCTACAACCCATACTTCGCCTGGAAAATTAAATTGTTTGCTTGTTTCTGCTGCCTGTTTCTGCTTATCGCTTGTTTCCCTGGCTTTTTTTAGTGGCAATACAACAGTAAAAATGGAACCGCTGCCTTCTGTGCTGTCAACAGATATGCTGCCATGCATTCCTTCTGCCAATTCCTTTACTATCGCCAATCCTAAACCGGTGCCGTCTATAAGATTATTTTGTTGTGCTGAAGATTGCTCAAATTGGTTAAAGATTCTTTCTATGTCGGCTTTAGGTATTCCAATACCTGTATCACTTATCTTGAAGGTAAATGTATTACTTCCCTGCACTTCTCTCTCATGTACTGCTATAGAAACACTGCCCGAACCTGTAAACTTTATTGCGTTGCCCAGCAGGTTGTATAATATTTGTTTTATACGAAAAGGGTCTCCTATATATTCACTCTGGTTTGCAATATTTATATCAGTGTCAAATAGCAAACCTTTTCGTGTTGCTTCTATCTTTATTGCTTCTGTTACTTCATTAAGTATTTGATATAGGTTGAAAGCTGTATGCACAAAAGTGAATTTGCCCGATGTTATCCTGCTGTAATCAAGTACTTCGTTTACCGTTTGCAATAAATGCTTTGATGATTGGTAGATGATATTGACCTCATCTTGTTTTATGTTGGTATTACCTTTCATTTGCTCTGCAAAGCCTATTATGGTTTGCAAAGGTGTACGCAATTCATGGCTCATATTCGATAAAAAGCGCTGCTTAACCTGTGTTAGTTGCTCGGCTTCTTCCTTGGCGGCAATAAGCTGGCGGCGGTACTCATTGCTGCGAGCTATATCTGTGAAAATAAGAAATATCAGCAGCCCTGATCCTACTATAAATATGACGAGCACCAGGTTTATACGGCTTATATTGTTGTTGGCAAGATTAGTTGCCGCACGGCTATCCATTTCTGAATTATGCAATTCTTCTGCCTCAATATCCTGCAATATGCTGAATAGCTGACTTACCAATACATTACCTGCACGTATCATTTCCATTTGCTTATTTACCAGCATATTTCTTGTTCCTGTACGCTCAACTTCTACATTGGTAATTGTTTCACTTAGGCGTTGCATTAAACTGTCTTCTTTAGCAAGAGCAAGCGTGTCAATTTTTATGTTCAGCTCTTCTACTATTAGTTTTTGCATTTTAGCGGCATCACGTTCTTTCTTACGTCCCAGCAACCTGTACCAAAAGCTACCTTTAGCGCTTCCATTCTCTGCCGAATCAATGGGTTGCAGGGTAGTGGTGGTGATTTTTTTCTCTGTGGTTACTACGCTGCTGTCAGTATTGG
>CBFGNI010000172.1:0-6307 GCA_965650105.1 uncultured bacterium
AGACTTCATACCAAAAACCGACATATTTGCACCTAATGCACCCCATTTATCGGGACCACCCATTATTTTAGGGTAGCCATGAAGTACCATCATGACGCCGATACCCAGGCGCATTAACAATAAGGCCGTGCTGCTGTATTTACCGAGTTTTGTGAAGAGTGCCATTTTTTTAATCAAAAATTTATATGTAGAGCTAAAATAGGCTTATCTGCTGAAGCAATTGTAACAAGGTTAAAATTTTCATATTTATTAAATTTTATACGTTGTTCAATTTTGTTGAAAAAATAAAAAATAAAAAAAATCTGTGCGGCAGTTGGGGGTTGGAAGCCTTTGCTGTTTTTGTTTTTAGGGTTGAAATGATGTTTATCATATTTTTCATTTCTTAGCAAAATTGAACAACATATACAGAGTTTTATATGTATTATTGTTCATAACAAATATACGCAATTATTGGCAAGATGCGAATAGCTATAAAACAAAGCAGCACCCGGATAGGTGCTGCCTGTATTAACATTTCGTATAACCGTTTGTTTTTTGTGATGTGGATTAATGTTTATTGTTTAGTGAAGCGACGGGCACTTACAGTACCTGCTTCATTCAGTTGCAGTACGTAATTGCCTGCAGCAAGGCTGCTGATGCTGATGCTTGTTGTGCCATTTGCCCAACCTGTAAGCATTGTACGGCCTGCCATATCTATTACATTATAATTAGCTTCTTTAATGCCTTCTACAGTTATGGCATTATCGGCAGGGTTAGGATAAAGTTTAATATTACCATTTCCTGAAACTTCATTTACTCCGGTTGATCTGAAAGATAAGGGCATACCTGTTACTTTATAATAAATATCACGGGGTGTAGCAAGCGGGTTATACCAGGCACTTATTAAATAATTTCCGCTATTGCTTGAGCTTCCTACTGCCAGGGGCAAAGATGGGGCGGTACCCATAGCTGTCATGTTAGTTTCAAAGTAACCAGTGCTGGTAGTACCAGAACTAGCCCGTATGTTATCGTACACATAATTAGCATCAGAAGTTGCATCAGGCCGTGTCGAAGCGACGTAATTATCACTAAAAAAACCAGAACCTAATCCTCCACCGCTACCACCCGAGATAGCTACCTGCGAATAGCTTGGAGTAGTATTTATACCGGCTGACATATTAAACATAGCTATTCCATTGCCATACATGCGTGCCTGATAAACTGTACCACTTAAAACAGGGCATATTGCCTGCCATTGGCTACCTGACAACAGGCAAATCTCCCCAGCAGCCTTTAAGTATACCGTATGTGCCCGTACCTTGTTGCCAAACTGCCGCATAATACCTAAGTAAGCGAAAACCTGATAAATTTGATCCATATACAGCGTGCATATCAATATGCGGGTTTTTATTATCGACACCGGTAGATATAACATTGTCTTGAGCAAGGCTAAGGCTTATGAAAGGAAGGGTTAAATCATATAAATAAGATGCTAGCCCTATCGTGCCATTATTTTCATAAATAACACCAATATAAATCTGGTAATTATTCACCCAGGATATTACAACATCAGGATGTGTACTCTTGTTTTTAGGCAATGTGACAGAAACAGGAGCGCCTAAACTACTTTCCATTTGTAAGTGGCATGTACTTATTCCGGAAACTATTTCATCCCAGGTAACAACCGTCAGCGTTTGAGTTGTACCGCTTATAGGTTCTACAAATTCTATCATATCGGTATTAACAGTTGAAACAATTGCACCAGTGGTAACACCCACTGATTTTATATCCGGGTTCATAGCCGCATATATTTGGCCTGAACTTTTATATGGGTTGTATGTAACAAACAGGCATAGAAGCGCTAATGAACTTAAAATTTTGTTTTTCATAATTTGGATTTTTAGGTTAATGAAATGTTAATGATTTAAAGATAGATAATGGAATAGCTAATTGCAATAGCCTGCTATTATTAAACATTTAAATTTAAAAGAATTGGAAACAAAACAGCACCCGGATAGGTGCTGTCTGTATATAATATTCCTTAAGGTTTTAAAATATGTTGATAGTGGATTTAGTTATTGTTTTACAAAGCGTAGTGTTTCCTGCCGGCCATTTTCTGAAACTTTCAGGAAATAGTTGCCGGCCGGCAACCATGCGGTTTGTATAGGGTTACCGGGCAGGGCAATACCACTGCTTACCTGGCGCCCTATAGCATCCATAACTATATAGTCTGCTTTTTCTATGCCGCTTAGCATTATATCGCCATTGGTAGGGTTAGGGTATAAAGTTACCAAACCTGCCGTGGTTACATTGCTAACACCGGTAGCACGGAAGTGTGGCGAGCTTGAGGAATCGTATGATATTTTGTACATGATTGATGGTATTGCCATAGTAGGATCGTACCAGGCAGCCAACTGATGCGTGCCTGTGGAGCTACTACCTGATGCTGCCACAATAGTACCGGGGCTGGCAGCGGTCATTGGCGTCTGGTTTACTTCAAGATAGCTCGGTGCTAAAGTGCCGGGGCCACCGGTAAAAGTAATCGGTGTCATTTTAACCCTGGTATTACCAACGCCATTGGCAATAATACCATGTACATGATACCAGACACTGCTACCATAAAATGGCTCGCCCGATGTGCCCGATATGGCTGCATTGCTATAATCATCGGTAGCACCAAAGGTTGCCGATACATTTTGCGCGCCACCGTTATTGTCATACTGCCTTATTTCGCGCAGGCCGCTGCTGCCATTCAGCTTAGGGCATACCGCCATCCAGGTAGCTGCGCTATAACCGGTAGGTAAGTAGTTGCGCGATTCTATACGTGGGGCTTCCAGTTTCTGGGCAGTCTCTAACGTAGTTGGGGTTGATGTTAATATAGGTTGACCTGTGGAAGCATACAGGTCTTTTAAACTACCATTATTTTTAGTATAGACCACGCTCATATATGTTATTCTTGAAAAAGTGACAGTATTGTAATCTACCCGTGCCGACACGTCTGAATTTACAATATCGGTAGCGTTAGTGGGTATCATATTAACGGTGCCGGGAGTTAGAGGAGCAGCGAAGGTCCTCGTAGCAGCTTTTAAATTATACACACCTCCACTCAGCTCTTGCCAGGTAGTAACGAAATCGGGTATTTGGTAACAGCTGTATGGTGCAACACCTGGAGGATTAATCCAGGCATCTATATGCGGCCAGGTTGCTGTTGTGCCCGTGCTGGATAAGGTGCAAACCACCGGTGCGCCCAGGCTTACATTGTAAGGCGAAGTAGTGAAGGTTACCGGGTACACATTCAGCATGGCCAGCTTGTTACGTTCGTAGGTGACCCCCAGGTAAATCTGGCTGCCTGTAATACCTATAGCTACGTCTGGCCGCGCTGCGTTGGCAAGGGGTATTGCAACCGGTGATGAGATGCCGCCACCGGTATAACCACGAAAATCGAGCTTGATGCTGACGCTGGGTGTACCGGATACGGGGTAATTATCCCAAACAATGGCAGAGAACGTATTCTGGTTGCTGCCCAACACAAACTGTATCATGTCGCAGTTCAGGTTTTGCGGGTTGGTGGGCCTGCCGGCATTCAGATCGGGCATAGTAGCCGGATAAACGATGGGAGGTTGTGCTTGCAGGTTGTGCGATAGGAGGCCAAGGGCCAGGCACGCCGACAGGCGTGCGATCAGGTTTTTTGTTTTCATTTAGTTTGTAATTATGGTTTAAGGAATATTATATAGCATAAAATAACTCATTAAATATTAATAAGTCAAGCATAGCAGTTGTATCTTATTATTAAGTTTTTTGGTAATTTTATTTTATATTAGTCGCTATATTTCCGGTATCTATCATGAAAAAATATCTCTACCTATTTATGCTGTTGCTGTGCGGCCATATAGCCCTTTCGCAGCCTATCTATTACGGTGTAAACGCTACAGTGGGCAACAGCCTGACCCAGGCCGGTATAACGGTTACGGTAAGTAATCCGTATGGTAATGCTTTCAGGACACCAAATACTTATCCTTTATTCTGTTACAGCAATGGAGAATATGAGATCGCCCCGGTGGATGGTAGTCTGAACCGAGATTCTTCAGCATTGCGTTTTAGTTTTTCATCTCCGGTATATACGGTACGGTTCCTTTGCAGGGCGCTTGATAACCGCGATGCATCGCAGGGTGGCCCTTTGGGCGATTCTATCTATTTTAAAATAAATGGTAACCGGTATGTGCTTACATCAGGCAATCTTACTTTTGATGACTGTGTTAATTCCCCAGTTTTAAACGATACATTTGGTATAGACAACCGTGGCGGGCTTACGGCCTTAAATAAAGGGCCCATTGCCCGTACGCCACGTATCGATATAAATAGTAGTACCGGTATTAGTACCCTGGATATATGTATGCCTTTATACAGCAGCAGTACTTACAACGGTTCCGGTGTGCTTTTTGCCTTTATGTACGCCGATACGGCGGTGGAAATAAAGCAACCCTATACCGATACTTCCCTTTGCCAGGGCGATAGCCTGTATGTGCATTATTTCGCTTATGCACCTTTTCGCAGCGGCAATGTACTGAATGTTGAATTATCGAACGCAGGCGGTGGCTTCGGGGGTACGCCTAATGTGATTGGCTCTGCTTCCGTCACCGCCGCGGGCGATGGGGTAGTAGGCTGTAAAATACCTGCCACAACTACACCCAGCAGCACGTACCGCATACGTGTAGTAAGTACTAACGCCGTGCGCACCAGCGAAGATAACGGAGTGAGCATCCGCGTGAAATCATCGCCTGTAAGCGTAGTGGCCGGTGGCAATGCCCTTACCTGCGCGGGCAATGCACTGGTATTGACCGCCACCCCCGGCAATAGCGGCACTTTCAGCTATGGCTGGACGGGTCCTGCGTCTTACAGCAGCGTTGCTCAAAATCCATCTATCAATCCCGCCACCACAGCCAATAGTGGCGACTATATAGTAACCGTTACCGACCCTAATACACAATGCAAAGCCAAGGATACTTTTACGGCTACGGTGGTGAACCTACCCGCTACCCCCACCATAGGTAGCAACAGCCCTGTATGCACCGGCAACAGCCTTGATCTGACAGCGAGCAGTACCACACCCGGTGTGGGTTATGAATGGACGGGCCCCGGTGGCTATAGCAGCCTGCTGCAAAATCCATCCATCAGTCCGGCGGCATTAAGCGATGCAGGTGTATATACCGTTAAAGCAACGGCAAGCGGCTGTAACAGTGCAGCAGTAAGTACTACAGTGGTGGTAAACCAGACCCCCGCCACACCCGCAGCAGGTAATAACGGCCCGCTATGCGAAGGCGGTAAGCTGATACTGAACGCCAATAGCACTACTCCCGGTACGGGCTACGAATGGACGGGCCCGGACGGCTTTACCAGTGTAGCGCAGAACCCGGTGATAGAACCCGTAGATATGGCCAACGAAGGTACCTACACGGTAAAAGCAGTGATGAACGGTTGCAGCTCGGCAGAGGTGACAACAGACGTGGATATAGTACCCGGTACGCCACTGGGCGCCTATGCCAGTCCCAACGACAGTATATGTCCCGGCACCTACCTGACCCTAGTAACCGTGCCGCCTACTACAGCACCCGCACAATACCAGTGGTTCAAAAACAATAACCTGCTGGCAGGAGCCGTAGGTCAGCGATATTCCACTACACTTTATGCCGATAGTGACACCTTTTATGTGCGTATGTACAGCACCAGTATGTGCAGCACCCCGGTAACGCTGTATAGTAATAAAATAGGGATAACGGAGGTGAACATGCCGATGCCGCTAAGCGCTAAGGTGAAGAGTACCCCGTCGCCGGCCTTGCCGGGTGGTGCGGTAAGCTTTGACCTTGACCTGCTGAACGAAGGTCAGAACCCTACCTTCCAGTGGCAAAAGAATGGTAGGGATGTGGCCAATGCCACCTTCAGGATATGGAGTACCAGCGGCCTGGCACCTTATGATAAAGTAAATTGTATAGTGGGCAGCAGCGACCCCTGTGCAGAACCAAAGATAAAGAGCAGCGATACGGTAGAGGTAAACTTTGCAACAGGTGTAGCGAATATGGAAGGTAATGACGGGGTAATGCTGTACCCCAACCCGAACGATGGCAGTTTCAGGCTGAAAATACAAAATGCAAAACTAAAAAGCCTTGAAGTTGTGAATGTGGCCGGACAGGTGGTGTATCAAAATAACCTTGCCGTTTTGCAAAGTGAACTGATAATTGACTTGCCTGCCAATGTTGCGCCGGGATTATATCAGCTGCGCCTGCATACAAACAAAGGCAATAGCATAATGAAATTTACGGTAGTGAAGTAA
>CBFGNI010000173.1:0-6304 GCA_965650105.1 uncultured bacterium
CACATAGGGCTACCAATAAACCGCAGCACGAAGCCCATATAGCCATAGCTAAAAAACGGCGCTATCATTACATAGCCAAAGAAACCAACATACCCGAATATACTCATGTACTGCATCAGCAATGAGATCATGCCTTTATATTTATGACTGGTGAGCAACAGCTGAAATACAACACCCACCAGCAAGCTGACCACCGGCCCTGCAAACGCCGATATGCAGCGCGCGTTTTCCGATACATCAGCATGCTGCACATAGTTATGGTGCAGTATCGCATCGCCACCCATGGCCAGTGTTGCCAGGAAGTGCCCGCATTCATGCAGGGTCATTTCTGCAATTGCAGCTACAATAAACGCTATAGATGAATTGATAATGATCTTTGAATGCATACCCGGCAAGATATAACATACATATATATATTGCCGGCAAAAATTATATGACAAGGGAAAAGCCGCTGTTCAGGCGGCTTTGTATGGCAAGAATTATTGCACGGTGTAATACTTCTCCAATGCTTTATCTACCCCTCTGCGCCTGGCTATACGGGCTATAAAGTCGAACACACCCTTCTGTATGCTGAACGGAAGGCCGGGCAAATAGGTACCGCCCTTTTGAAATAAAATAGATAGCGGCAGTAAAGCGGGCAATCCTTTCTTATTGGTCAGCCCGTCGTTGGCAAGGCCATAAGCTATGCGCAACGTTTCCTCAAACTGCATAGCTGGCGTTATGGTGCAAAGAAACCTTACAGGTTCCGTAGCACTTGGGTTGAAGAAGCGGTGTATGGCATTCCTTAAAGCCACAGCCGTTTGCCCCGGCTGCAGGTGCATCACTTCCTTACCAAGCTGTATGCCCAATACGCCTTCCAGCACTTCAAACGATTCATCGAAATCGATATGGTAATGCATACCGTTGCCGCCATTGGGCGCCAGCTCTACTTCTACCAATGTATAGGCGCCATTGGTTTCTGCTGCCGTTTTTACAAAGGATACCACGTCGCCTATCAGGGGGTTCTTTATTACTTTTGGTAACTGGTTCATGTTGTTCATTTTAAAGAATGCAAATAGGTATATAATGCGTTTATCTCATCATTGGTGTATTGTGCAGTCATTTTCCAGGGCATATTCTCATTATCTACCTGGCGGCCCGCAGGTGTTTTGCCCGTGCGTAGCATTGTGGTAAACTGCTCCTGTGTCCATCGGCCGCTTGGTCCCAGCGCCGTAATATTGGGCACTTCAGGAAAGCCAGGCGCCAGTGGTTCGCCGCCCTGCATATTATCTCTGTGGCAACCTTTGCACGATATAGCCAGGTACTTGCCTTCAGCTATCAAATTGCCCGATGCTATATCGGTTGTCATAGGTGCGTTGTGGTCTATCTTTTCTACCGATAGCAAAGGCATCTTATCCAGGAAAGCCATCACTCTTACTACAGGGCCTATACTGGTTGGCGGCAGTTCGTTATTCACGGTTTCCAGCTGCTGGCAGTAAGCAATGATAGCTGCCATATCTTTTTCTTTAAGTAAGGTGCTTTCGTGCGATGGCATAAATAGCAACGGCTTGCCTTGCCTGTTGATGCCATGCCTTAGTGCCGTAAGCCAGTTTACAGTTGTATAATCATTGGGCAAACCACCTACCCCTTTAGTAAGGTTAGATGCAGTAAGCGTACCCAGGCCACCATCATTCATCATTACTTTACCGGCCATATTCTTTCCATGGCAATCGGTACACCCTTTTATAGCTACCAGGTGCGCACCCCTTGCTATAGTGGCGCTGTCTTCGGGTATCAGTATATTCTCTTCATGAAAAGAATATGTTTTGTTGATCCTGTATCCGATATTGAAATAAACTACCGCGTAAAATATTAACGCTATTGCGGCCACGCTACCTACTACTATCCCGATCCACTTTAAAATTTTTTTCATTATATCTTCTATTTTTGCACAAAAATATTTTGGCTGTCGATCAGGCCGTTACGCTAAACGGATAACTACTTACGCCAAACGGATTTATGCCGGTAAAAATGAAGATCAGCGATACTTTCGACTTCAGGGTGCTGCCGCACCCTAAGAGCATCGTGCCGTCTTTAACTACCCAGGCGGGGCCTCCTGGTGTGCTCTACAACGAAAAAGCAGGGCAGCTTGAGTTTAGCAACCTCGCTTTTCCCAATATGCATATTATGTGTATGGGCTGGCAAACTGCTAATGAAGATTTGCTACTGTTCGATGACCCTACAGCCGATGGAAATATCAACATCAACTTCCAACTGAATGGAGATATGTACACTACCTTCCCCGGCCTGCCGCACAACCTCGATATGAAACGCAGTACACACAACCTTGTCTTCATACCCGACCCCGGCGATGTACACAGCATAAAGAAGAACCAGACACTATCGCTGCTGCATATAAGCCTGGATAAAGATTTTTTCATGAACTGTATTGGCCAGAACGATGCATGGAGCGAACGCGCTTACGAAACGATATCGAAAGGAAGGCCATTTTCAGGCAAACATGGCACCTTACATATCACTGCCCAAATGCAGCAATTGATACATGGTATTTACCATTGTAAGGAAACAGCCCCCATGCGCAGCTTACTCATACAGTCGCGCACATTAGAGCTGCTGGCTTTACAGATAGGCCAGTTTACGCAAGCAGCCAATACTATACATGCCGTTAAGAACGATGACATCGATAAGCTGCATCGATTGAAAGCCTACCTCGATGAACATTTTCTTGATGAGTTAAGCCTTTCGCAATTGGCAAAAATCAGTTTGCTGAATGAGTTTAAATTAAAGAGTGGATTTAAAGCGGTGTTCAGCATTACCGTATTTGGCTATATACGCAACCTGCGCATGAACTATGCTAAGCAGCTACTGCTGAATATGAGCATGACGGTAGCTGAAGTAGCTATGATAACGGGCTACGAACACACACAGCATTTCTCTGCCGCATTCAAAAAGCATTTCGGAATTAATCCTTCGCTGATACGGAAATAGTATTGGAGCCCGGAATTGGTTTGGTACACTTATACCTATGCCGGCAGGTACAAATAAAATGTTGCGCCTTCACCGGGTGTGCTATCGGCCATTATTATACCATTATGATTCTCGGCTATTTTTTTACACAGGGCTAAACCTATACCCGTACCGGCGTAGGCCTGTTTGCCATGCAGGCGCTGGAACAGGGAGAATATCTTTTGACAATATTCTTTCTCAAACCCAATGCCATTATCCCTGAACGTTAGCTGAACATAATTTATATCAGCAAGCGATTTAGGAGCGTTTTCAATTTGGGCTTTGCGCACAATACTGTGTTCTATTTCTATAACAGGCTGCCCCTGCGAGAATTTTAATGAATTGCTGATAAGATTTGAAAACAACTGCCCCAGCTGAATGTAGTTACCGGGTATTACCGGCAGCTCACCGCTCTTAATGATCGCTTTTTTATCCTCTATCAATAATTCAAAATCCTGCTGTACCTCAGCCAGCACAGTATTCAGATCTACATCAGTTATGGCTACCCCGCTTTTATCTTGTGTGAGGCGGCTATAGTTCAGTAACGATTTCACCAGTTCGGCCATTCTTTTTGCCGAAGCATCCAGCTTATCAAGGTATCGCTCTGCAAATTCCTTATTACTGTAGTTATCTTTTATAAGCTCTGCAAAGGTTTGTATTTTTCTCAGGGGTTCCTGCAAGTCGTGCGAGGCCACATAAGCAAACTGTTCCAGTTCACTGTTCTGCACTTCCAGCTCTTTTGTATAGGCGGCAAGTTTTTCTTCTGCAAGTTTCTGCTGGGTAAGGTCGCGTGTCACTTTCGAGAAACCGATTACGCTGCCATCTTTACCATGCAAGGCTGTAATGGTAATACTACCCCAGAATTTCTTGCCATCTTTTCTTACACGCCAGCCTTCCTGTGTTGCGCGGCCTGTTTCTGCGGCTCGCTTCAACAATGTATCAGGCAGGTTTATTTCGCGGTCTTCCTTTGTATAAAATAGTCCAAAGTGCTTACCTACTACTTCGCTGCTGCTATAGCCTTTTGTCTTTTCAGCGCCCAGGTTCCAGTTTTCTATTATGCCATTTTCATTCAATAAAATGATCGCATAATCCTGCACTTCAGCTACCATCCGGTGGTAGCGTTCTTCACTCATCCGCAGCTTATCCTCTGCCAGTTTTTTATCCGTAAGGTCGCGGGTTAACTTGCTATAGCCTACTACATTATTATCGTCATCGTGCAGGGCGGTTATAGTAATACTGCCCCAGAAACGGGTGCCGTCTTTTCTTTTACGCCAGCCTTCCTGCGATGCGCGGCCTGTAGTCTTTGCCTCATTCATCAGTACATAAGGCAAGCCGCTATCCAGGTCTTCCTGCAAGTAAAATATACTGAAATGCCTGCCCAGTATTTCTTCTTCCTTATAGCCTTTTATTTTTTCAGCGCCTTTATTCCAATTGCGGATAAAGCCTTCAGCATCCATCAGTATTATGGCATAGTCCTGTATCTCTTCCACCATACGCTGAAAGATTACATTTTTATCGGCCAGGCTGTTGAAATTTATTTGCGCTTTACTTACAGGCATAATTTCAGGAAATTATTGAAAAAATTGCGGACAGCTTTTCTTTCAATTCAGCGGTTTTTGCGGGTTTAATTATAAAATCGTTGGCGCCATGCCGCTTGCTTTCTTCCACCGATGGCGCATCGCCCGTGGTGGAATACATGTATATCTGTGTATCGTTTAGCCGCTCCATACTTCTTAGTTTTTTAAGACATTCTATACCATTCATCTTAGGCATATTCATATCTACAAAAATATAGTCGGGGGTATATGTTATGTCTGAAGCCAGTTTTGTTATAGCATCAACCGAATCGCTATTGGCTATGCAATTCACATTGCTGTTTAATTGATCCAGGCAAATTATAAATATCTCCTGATCGTCGGGGTCGTCGTCTATAATTAAACATTGCCGCATTTCCTTCATAGCTATGATTCCTTTTCCAAACTAATTAAAAATACTTTATATGGAAGCTTATTGTAAAGCTAATAAAAAACAGGCTACGTCAAACAAAAATTGGCAACAGGCTGCTACTCTTTACCCGCCTGCCTTCTTACATATTTGGTTAGTATCACTATCATTTGCCCTTCTATACGGCCTTCTATTTGTTCGGTATTGTCTTTTACAAGGTGTATGTTGCGTACTACCGTTCCCACTTTGGCATTTACGGTTGAGCCCTTTACGTTCAGCGATTGTGTAAGCACCACAGTATCGCCGTTTTGCAGCAATGCGCCGTTAGCATCCTTATGCAGGTCCACGCTGCCATCGTTTTCATGGTCGCCGGTAGCCTTTGCCCATGTCAGGCGGTCATCATCCAGGTACATCATATCCAGGCTATCCTGTGCCCATGCTTCATTTTTCAGGCGGTTCAGCATACGCCAGCTTACTACCTGCACACCCGGTACTTCGCTCCACATGCTTGTGGTCAGTACATTCCAGTGTGTGGCATCCAGTTCTTCCTTCTTATCTATTTGCGCCAGGCACTTATCGCAAATAAGCAGGGTGTTCTCTTCATAACCACCCGTTTGCGGGGGCACTTCATATATATTTAGCTTACCCCCGGTGCCGCACAGCTCACATTTGTTTTCGCTGCGCGCCTTTAATCTTTCTTCAAGTGTCATTGCAGTGTGTGTTATGGCGGCGAAGGTACGCAAAGAAAAGAGGCAATAGTAGCTCATACATGCAGGGTTATACATCCCGCTTAAAATAGTAAAGCCACTTCTATGTGGCTTTTTTCGTGTATTTGTAAAATGAGGTTAGGAAACCTTTGCCCTTATAGTTGGGCGGCCCTCAGCATTTTTTTTACTATCACTATTTGCCCCAGGTGGTAGTGTGTATGCTCTACTATGCCCGCCATATTGCGGTAGTAGGTACCATACTTTTCGTCGGTAAAGTTCCGGGTAAATATCTCTTCGGGTAGTTGTTCCAGCAATGTGGCAAACTGTTCCACATCTGCCCAGTATTTATTCAGCAGTGCCTCCCAGACCTGTTGTGTTTTTATTTCAGGGTGGTGAAAGCTGTATTCATCTTTAGCGTTCAGCGGTTCGCCCTGCAATACCTTCAGCACTGCGGCCACGTAGTAGTACATGTGATAGGTAAGTGTGAGTATGCTGTTCACGTCGCGCACCTTAGCATTGGCTTCCTGGTGGCTTACATCGGCAAGCGTGTCTTTCAGGTTCACGCAGGTCCAGTTGCCACCGAAGTGTACATCTCGAAAGTGTTTGGCCATTTGTTGCGGCAGTGTCATCAGTTGCTGCGTTTTAAC
>CBFGNI010000174.1:0-6288 GCA_965650105.1 uncultured bacterium
GTATTCTGGTTGGTCGCCCGGGCAGTTGCAGGAGGAAGTTGACCAACGCTCATGGATTGTAACAGATTTTGCGCCACACATTCTTTTTGAAACAGAGACCGATAATATGTGGCGCGAATCGATCCGTAGCCTCGGGAAAGAATATGAATACCTCATCAATTTGCCAATCAATCCGCAACTGAATTAATTTAAGCACTTCCGGTGTGTTGTTTTATTAACTTAGCGTGCAATAATACCTTATATGTATAGATACAGTTGCTGGTTATCAGCAATACTGCTTTTTACCGTGGTTTCCTGTAAGCCTTCAGCACCTGCTGTTAAAAATGATATTACAAATAGTGGCGGAACTTATTTTTCTATCAAGCAGTTTATACAGGATCAGTGGAGCTTGTATCACGGACAGCCATTTGGGCTTAGGAAAATTGTGTATCTGAATGGCAGGGTAGATAGCACAATGGTTTCAGCTTACGACCTTGATTGGGCACCGATATTTAGAGTGTTCATTGAATCGGATATAAGCGATAGGAAATTTTTAGGTAAGTACGATTTTTCAAGTTTCCCTGATGACGCAACCGAAACAAATAATTTTTTTTACGAAGCAAAAGACGATAAGCTTTATACGCGCAAGCTCCAGATATCGGCCGATAATGTTTCTAGTAAAGTAAGGTCCATATATATTGAAACACAAAAAAAAGGTAAATGGAGCAGCCGTACTCAAAAGCTGTTTTATATGCCGGTCAAAATAATCAGTATACAGGAATATGAAAAATCAGGTCCTGGCACAGCGAGGGAGTTAAGGATAGAATACCGATTTTTGTAAAAATTTGAGTTGAGTTAATGACCCGTGAAGAGTATAGTAAAATAGCTGCGTCCATCCCCCATCAGCCTGGGTGTTATAAATATTACGATTCTAATAATGAACTTCTTTATGTAGGTAAGGCCAAAGACCTGAGGAAAAGGGTGAGTTCTTATTTTAATAAAACGGTAGATAACTATAAAACCCGTCGGTTAGTTACTCTTATCAGCAATATAGAATACACGGTTACTACCAGTGAGCATGATGCTTTCTTGCTAGAGAATTCTCTTATCAAACACTATCAGCCTAAGTACAATATTGAATTAAAGGATGATAAGACATATCCGTACATTGTTATTAAAAAAGAAAATTTTCCGCGTGTTTTCCTCACCCGGCGGTTGATACGTGATGGTTCTGAATATCTTGGGCCATTTACCGGTGTATGGCGTGTAAAAGAGTTGCTGGGCTTGGTGAAGCAGAATATACCCTTGCGTACTTGTAATCTCAACCTTACGCCGCAAAATATTGCAAAAGGTAAATTTAAAGTATGTCTAGAATACCATCTGGGCAATTGTATGGGGCCTTGCGAAGGCTTGCAAACTGAAGAAGACTATGCTGAAAAGCTGCAACAGGTTAGGTACATCATGAAGGGGAACACCGGTGAGGTGGTGAAGTATCTGAAGGAAGAAATGGTAGGCTATGCGGCTGAAATGAAGTTTGAAAAAGCGGAGATATACAGACAAAAAATTGAAGCGTTACAAAGTTATCAGAGTAAATCAACGGTTGTTAATCCCCATATAGGTAATGTAGATGTAGCTACTTTATTAAAAGAAGGTGAACATGCCTTTGTAAACTATATGATGGTGGCAAGTGGCAGTATCATATATGCCAAAACCATACAGGTAGAGGTGAAAATTGATGAAGAGGATGAAGATATATTATCAATAGCCCTGGACAGGTTAAGAGAAACTTTTCAAAGCAACGCAAACGAGGTGATTGTTCCGATAGCTGTTCTTGTAACTGATCCTAACTTAAAGATCACCATTCCGAAGGCAGGCGATAAAAAGAAATTGCTTGATCTAAGTCTAAAGAATGCAGAGGTATTCCGCGATGAAGTTCGTAAAAAAGATACCTTGCTATTGACACAAGAGACAAAAGAAAATAGTTTTAAAGTGTTAGCTCAAATGCAGGCGGACTTGCATTTACCTGCATTACCCACCCATATTGAATGCTTCGATAATTCCAATTTCCAGGGTGCATACCCTGTATCAGCTATGGTGTGTTTTAAAAACGGTCAGCCCTCAAAGAAAGATTACAGGCACTATCATGTAAAAACAGTAGAAGGTATAAACGATTTTGCATCAATGGCTGAAGTCGTATATCGCCGTTATAAACGTTTGAAGGAAGAAGATATGTCATTACCGCAACTGGTTATTATAGATGGAGGTAAAGGACAATTGAGCGCAGCGTTGGAAAGTATAGAAAAGCTGGGTCTTACAGGTAAAATGACTGTAGTAGGTTTGGCCAAAAGAGAAGAATCTATCTTTTTTCCGGGCAATAGAGACCCGTTGCAACTGGCTTACGACAATCCGGTACACCTCTTAATACGTTATATACGTGATGAAGTACACCGTTTTGGTATAACTTTTCACAGACAAACGCGCAGCAAAGGCACATTCAAAAACGAACTGGAAGGTATAACCGGCATTGGCGAAAAAACAGCTACAGAGTTACTACAGGCTTTCCGTTCGGTAAAAAACATAAAAACACTTACGGAACGTGAACTAACCAAGGTGATAGGCATTTCAAAAGCCCGTATTGTATGGGCGCATTTTCATGCTCATGAAGGCGATGCAACAGCGCCCGATGTTGATTTGTAGATGATAGTACTATTGCGGTTTTCTATGTTTTTACCATAATACCATCGTATCTTTGCGAAAATTTAAAAGATGTCTTCCGATAAGCCGGCTTTACTGCCAAGCATATTAAAGATGAAGTGTCCCAATTGCCGTAAGGGTAATATGTTTACACATTCTTCTGTTTTCCCGTTGAAACATATGCTGGATATGCCTGAGCGCTGCCCGGTATGTGGCCAGAAAATGGAAATTGAAGTTGGGTTTTACTATGGTACTGGTTATGTGAGTTATGGCCTCACTGTTGCCTTATTAGGCGCGTGCTTTATAGCTTATTGGGTTATTCTTGGCTTGTCGTATAAAGACAATAGTATATTCTACGCATTGGGCGTATCTGTAGCCATTGCATTATTATTACAACCATGGCTCATGCGCATATCCCGGGTGTTGTATTTATATATGTTTGTTAAATACGGCAAAGGTGCTGTTATGAAGTCTCAGCAGTAGCCCTCAATTATCGTTCAACTTATTCTATATTAGCAGCATGCAAAAGATCTTAGTTGCCAATCGTGGCGAAATTGCTTTACGTGTTATGCGTACGGCAAAAGAAATGGGCATAAAAACAGTAGCTGTTTACTCAGAGGCCGATAGGAATATGCCTTTTGTGCGGTATGCCGACGAAGCGGTATGTATAGGTCCCGCACCCTCAGCACAATCTTATCTCCGTGCCGATAAGCTGATAGAAGTAGCAAAGAAAACTGGAGCTGACGCAATACACCCCGGTTATGGTTTTTTAAGTGAAAATGCGTCTTTCTCAAAAGCAGTGGCAGATGCGGGTTTAATATTTATAGGCCCTTCAGCTTCATCTATCGAAACCATGGGTAGCAAAATAGCAGCAAAACAAGCCGCTAAAAAGTTCAATGTACCTATGGTACCGGGTACTGAAGACCCTATACAAAATGTAGAAGAAGCACGTGAAATAGCTGAACGTATCGGTTACCCTATACTGATAAAAGCCTCAGCAGGTGGTGGTGGTAAAGGTATGCGGGTGGTTGAAAATGCAGGTGAGCTGGAGCAACAGATGCAGATGGCTAAAAGTGAAGCATTAAGCGCTTTCAGTAACGATGATGTATTCATTGAAAAATATGTAGCTGCACCGCGTCACATCGAGATACAATTAATGGGCGATCAGCATGGTAATTATGTGTACTTATTCGAACGTGAATGTTCTATCCAGCGCCGTCACCAAAAACTGATAGAAGAGGCGCCATCAAGTTGCCTTACGCTGGATATACGTAAAGAAATGGGCGAATGCGCCATCGCGGTAGCACGTTCGTGTAAATATTACGGTGCCGGTACTGTAGAATTTCTGGTTGATGAAAACCTGAACTTCTACTTCCTGGAAATGAATACCCGACTACAGGTGGAACATTGCGTTACGGAGATGATAACGGGCATCGATCTGGTGAAAGAACAGATAAACGTGGCCCGTGGCAATAAATTATCATTTACGCAAGATGATCTGAAAATAAATGGCCACTCGCTTGAATTGCGTGTTTGCGCTGAAGATCCGTTTAATAACTTCCTGCCCGATACAGGTAAGCTGGAAATGTACCAGCCGCCTAAAGGCCCGGGTGTACGTGTAGATGATGGCTATGAGCAGGGCCAGGATATTCCTATATTCTACGATCCGATGATCGCTAAACTGGTAGTACATGCGCCGACGCGCGATGAGGCTATTGAACGACTGTGCAGGGCAATTGATGAATATTATATTCAAGGAATACAAACGACATTAAGTTTTGGTAAATGGGCAGTGCGTACCGAACCATTCCGTTCAGGAAATTTCGATACAAAATTTATAGAAAAACACTTCAAGCCTGAGTACTTGTTAGAAGAGAATACTACTGCTTCTGAAATTGCAGCCTTGCTGGCAACTGAAGTATGGCAAAAAAATAAAAAACAGAAGAGTGTAATTAATTCTACAAACGGCACTAATAATAATTGGAAGCTAAAACGAAAATTATCCTGATATTAATTCTTTCAAGTATTTGACTGTTAGCGCCTTATATAGGCGCTAATTTCTTTTAACAGCCTGCTGTCGTATCTGGCAGTATAGTTGTAAATGTATTGATGTATTCAAATACAATTTTATGAAACAGAAAATTTTCAGCCTTTTACTTTTAGTTGCTTTTTTTGCAAGTGCATCGGTTGATAGTTATGCTCAGGGCAAGGGCAGGTATAAGCATAAACACCATCGCAAACATGCACGGAGGCATGTAACTCCGCCACCCGCACCGGTAGTTGTAGCGCCAAGGCCACCGGCACATCCTCCTTTGCCAACGCCACCATCGCATCCGCCATTACCACCAACGCCGCCCAAACCACCTGCGCCACCAATGCCCAGATAATATAGTCATTGTACTAAATATGAAGGCCCGCAATTTGCGGGCCTTCATATTTATAAGCCTTGTTTTTATTGTTCAATAGCTTTTATTATTTCTTCACTTTCCGGTTTCACTTTAGAATCAAAAACCGCAATTAAGTTACCTTTTTCATCTATCAGGTACTTTTGAAAGTTCCATTTTATATCACTGTCTTTAAAGTGATTGTATTTCTTCTCAGTAAGCCAATGGTAAATTTCCGCTTTATCATCTCCTTTTACCGATATTTTTGCCGCCATAGGAAAGCTGACACCATAGTTTTTTTGGCAAAAAGCAGCAATGTCCTCATTACTGCCCGGTTCTTGCGACATGAAATCATTTGCAGGGAAACCAACTATCACCAGGTTATCCATATGTGTTTTATATAAGTTTTCCAGGCCCTCGTACTGGGGTGTAAAACCGCACTTCGATGCAGTATTTACTATTAAAATCTTTTTTCCTTTAAAATCAGCAAAATCTATTGTTCCGCCTTCCAGTGCATTTACTTTAAAATCATAAATGCTTGCAGGTATGTCTTCTTTGGGTGGTGCTGAAAACCAGAATAGGTTTAAGAACAGCAGGATACTGTATATCATAACGCTATGTTTTAAGATGTAGTTAAAAATTAAATACAAACCTACGCATAAATATCGCTGGCAGCACGCTATTACTTTACATATTGTATTATTTTTGACGCAAATGAGATTTTCGCAGTTCAGGTATATTTTATTTTTTATTCTTGCTTGCCTTGCTACCGCCTGCGCCAATGTAGTCCCTCCTGAAGGAGGCAAAAAAGACACTACACCACCTAAGCTGATCTCAATAAAACCTGCAGATTCACAGCTAAATAAGCGGGTAACAAAAATTGAGATGCATTTTGATGAGTTTGTGAATTTGTCGAATGTTTCTGCTGAAGTACAGATGTCACCCTTATTGCCTATTCCGTTAAGCGTTACCAATGTTGGTAAAAGGGTGATAGTAGAAATTCCTGATTCGCTATTGAAAGAAAATACAACCTATCGCCTGTCATTCAATAATGCTATTCGCGATCTGCATGAAGACAATCCCTTTGCCGGTTATGTGTATAGCTTTAGTACGGGCAGCTATTTCGATTCACTGAATATTAAAGGTAAGGTCCTAAATGCTGCCACTGGCTTGCCCGATACTGGCGCTTATGTGTTATTGTACGATGCTGCTGAGTCCGATAGTATTGTTG
>CBFGNI010000175.1:0-6246 GCA_965650105.1 uncultured bacterium
TACCGAAACAGAAGAAGATCACCGGGATACGCTGGATGTTATGGAGCAATCGCGTTATGATATGGCTTACATGTTTGCCTATAGCGAACGGCCCGGCACACTGGCGGCGCGCCGTTACGAAGACGATGTACCGGAAGATGTAAAACAAAGAAGGCTGTCAGAAGTTATAAAATTGCTGAAAAGTCATACTGCTGAAAGTTATAAAGCTGACATAGGCAAAACATTTGAAGTGCTTATAGAAGGTTCCAGCAAACGTAGCGAGCAGGATTGGGCAGGCCGCAACAGCCAAAATAAAGTAGTGGTTTTCCCTAAAGAAAACTACAACCTGAAAAAGTGCGATTATGTACAGGTGCAGATAACATCTGCTACATCCGGTACATTGATTGGTAAGATCGTTTCAATTTAAGCCATATAGTTTTGGCTTCTGAATTTTGACTTTTGAATTTATTACATGGACATACAAAGTATAAAGAACAGGTTTGGTATCATTGGTAATTCAGCAGCATTGAATCATGCACTGAATACGGCCATACAAGTAGCTAATACCGACCTTTCTGTCTTAATAGTTGGTGAAAGCGGTGTAGGTAAAGAGGCATTCTCTAATATTATACACGCACTTTCAGCACGCAAACACAATCCCTTTATCGCAGTAAACTGTGGCGCCATACCTGAAGGCACCATTGATAGTGAATTATTTGGTCATGAAAAAGGTTCCTTCACAGGCGCAGTAGATAGTCGCAAAGGCTATTTCGAAACGGTAAATGGCGGTACTATATTTCTCGATGAGATAGGTGAAATGCCATTAGGTACACAGGCCCGTTTGCTGCGTGTGCTGGAAACAGGCGAGTTCATCCGTGTAGGTTCATCGAAAGTGCAAAAAACAGATGTACGTGTTATAGCAGCCACCAACCGCGACCTGATGGAGTATACCCAGCAAGGTAAGTTCCGCGAAGATCTTTACTACCGCTTAAGCACAGTGCCTATACGCGTACCATCTTTGCGCGACAGGCCGGAAGATATTCCGCTATTGTTCCGCAAGTTTGCATCCGATTTTTCTGAACGTTACCGCACACAATCTATACAGCTCGATGCCGGTGCGCAGCAAATGATTGTGAACTATGGCTGGCAGGGTAACGTACGCGAATTGAAAAACATAGCTGAACAGGTATCTGTATTAAGCACCGATAAAATGATAACGGCTGAAACATTGCAACGCTTTTTACCGCAAGGGAACGGCAACCGCAGCCTGGCCTTATTGCCTCCGGCAGGCATACCTATTCCTTCAGCAGCGGGCAATGAGTTTGGCAGCAATACCGAACGTGAGATACTTTACAAGCTGTTCTTCGATTTGAAGAAGGATATGAATGAAATGAAGCAGATGCTATTTGAGTTGGCTCATGGTGGCTTTACCCCTCAAAACGGAGAAAGTATTATACCATCCGCCTACAACAATAGTTTACCCGAACCTGCCGTTATTACCCCTAACTATAGTGGCAACCAGCCAGGGCATATTATACTTCATGCTAACGACCATGTAGATCATCATGAAGAAGTAGAAGAATCACTTATGCTTGCCGACAGGGAAAAGGAATTTATTATGAAGGCATTAAAGAAGCATAAAGGACGTCGCCGCGATGCTGCCAACGAACTGGGCATATCTGAACGTACGCTATACCGCAAAATAAAAGAATACGACATTAAGGAGTAATGGCCTCAATATAACAATGCCATTTCAGGTTTCATTTAAACAAGTATTTTTACATCCTTATGCGCAGGTATCTTTTACTACTTCCTATTTTATTATTCTTTTTTTCAGGTTGTGGTGTATATAGTTTTACCGGCGCCAGCATACAGGGGAAAAATATAAATATGCACGTGCTTCAAAATAGAGCACGAAATGTAGTGCCCAGCCTTGCACCTGCACTTACAACTAAAATACGCAGCCGCATCCTCTCGCAAACCGGCCTTGCACCGGTAAATACCGACGATGCAGACTACGATATATCGGGCGAAATAACAGGCTATGAGGTTACCGTATCAGGCGTAGAAAATACCCAGACGGCTTCTCAAAACAGGCTGACCATCACCCTGAACATAACATTCAAGAATGCCTTAGACAAAAAAGCTAATTTTACGCAGTCGTTCTCGCGCTTTGCCGATTTCCCTGCTACGCAAACATTGCAAGCTGCAGAAGCCAAGCTTATAGAAGAAATTGGGAATCAATTGGCGGACGATATTTTTAATAAGGCATTTGTAAACTGGTAATAGTAAATGAGCACTCCTTCCATATCCTACATATCGCAAATGCTGGCAAACCCGCAAGCCACTACCGATGCGGAGCTGGATCAAATAAATGCATTAAAGAAAGCCTATCCATATTTTATTCCGGGATATTTTCTTGATGCAGCGCGCATACAACAGCAACATCCTTTTTCAGCCGAAGTGGTAGATATAATGCGTGCTACCAATGCCAACTGGCTATTGTTTCATGAATTTCTGGAACAGGTAAAGAAAAGCGAAGGCGGGGGTACACCTATACAACGTGCACAAACGTTAACGGATGATATCTTCACACCCGTTGACACAACAACCGAAATACCTGAAGAACTGGTAATGCAAGTTGCAGAAGAAGAAAATACCGACGAGGACGATATAATGGCTGAACTGAGGCCACAAAACAATCCTGATGCAAGCCAGGCACAAGCACCTAATATGCATACGCTTAGCTCCGATTTTTTTGCTGAAGAGCCAGGTATGAATAGTGATACCGATCTGATACATGAAGATGACTTTGGCCACCTGGTACCTGTAGAGCAAGACGAATTGCTACCCCCTTTTTATGAGGAAACGGAAGGGCCAATGCCGGAAGAAAATGCCGAAGAAGCACAGGTGGCTGCAGTTAAAGAACATGAGGTACCTAAACAGCAAAATAAACCCTCAGAAATAGAAGCAACGCTTGACGAAGCACAGGAGATATACCGGCAAAAATTGCCATTAGAAGAAAAACAAGCTGGTAAGGATAGCCAGGAACATCAGAAAGACAATTTGATAAAACCCATTTATACTGAAGATTATTTCAGGCATGAAGGGGTTGAAATATCGAACGATCTTCCTGCTGCTGAAGAACTGAATACGGAGGAAACAGAAGATGAAACAGCCAAATCCTCGCTTATGGTCATGATGAGTATCTCTGAATGGTTAAACCACTACAAAGTAAAATCGAAAGCGCAGAAAGAAGAAGATAATGACAGAAAGGCGCTGAAGACCATGTGGCAAAAAGAAAAATTGAAGGCTGCGCTGGAAGAAGAGAATGACGAAATACCCGAGCAGGTATTTGAAATGGCCGTTAACTCTATAACCCAGGACGACGGCCTGGCCAGTGAGTCGATTGCCGAGATATATGCCAAGCAAGGCAAATATGATAAAGCTATTGATATGTATCGCAAATTAAGTTTGCGCAATCCTCAAAAAAATGCTTATTTTGCCCGCAAGATTGAAGAAGTGTTAAAAGAAAAACAGTCATGATCACACTAATAACTATAATAATATTGATAGCTTGCCTGGTATTGGCATTCTTTGTATTGGTACAACAACCTAAAGGCGGTGGCCTTGCAGGTACGTTTGGAGGCATCAGCACTCAGGTAATGGGTGTAAAACAATCAACCGACGTAATGGAAAAAGGCACATGGGCATCTATGGGTATTGTAGCCGCCCTTTGCATAATATGTGTTATGTTCTTCGAAACACCACGTGCAGCTAAAGAAACCAAGCAACCACAAAGCAGCAGCGCTCCTGCACAGCAATCACCTGCTCCGGCGGGCGGTCAGAAAAAATAGCCTTAAATTAAAATTTTATTATACAATACCTGCTCTGTAAATTGAGCAGGTATTTTCATTTACATCATGAGCGCCAAAGCAAAAAAAAGATCGGGCGGAGCAAAAATTGCTTTATTCATATTTATCATCGTGCTACTGGCTGCAGCAGGTAGCGCTTTTATTATATTTGGCCCAAACACAGGCGCCTTCACGCAAACCCGGTACCTGTATATACATACAGGCGCTACATACAACAATGTAAAAACACAATTGAAAGACAGTGGCTTTGTAGCCAGCACTTTCACCTTCGATCTTTTAGCCAAACGTGCCGATTATCCCAGTCGTGTAAAAGCCGGTAAATACAAAATAACTCCGGGCATGAGCAATTACCACCTTGTACGCATGCTTCGCTCAGGCAGTCAAACACCGGTTAAGCTCGTCATAAACAAACTGCGTACCAAACAAGACCTTGTTAATATTATCAGTGCCAATCTGGAAGCTGACTCTACACAGTTAAAACAACTGCTTGCCGATAATAAATACCTATCGGAATACGCACTGGATACCAATACAGCCATGTGCCTGATAGTGCCTGACACTTACGAATTCTACTGGAACACAAATGCCGATAAGACCTTGAAAAAATTAGGTAACTATTACAAAGAATACTGGACACCGGAACGCAAACAAAAAGCTGCTGCACATAAGTTAACACAAGAGCAAGCCATTGTAATCGGTTCCATTGTAGAAGAAGAAACAAACAAGAACGATGAGAAAGGCAACGTAGCTAGTGTTTATATTAACCGCCTGCGTAAAAACATGAAATTGCAGGCCGACCCTACCGTAAAATTTGCTGCAGGCGATTTTACTATACGCCGTATTACAGGGGCTCATTTGCAAACAGCATCACCCTATAATACTTATATGTTCAGCGGGCTGCCTCCCGGCCCTATTTGCACACCATCTAAAAAAACAATAGAAGCCGTGCTGAATGCACCGGAAACACAATACATCTACTTCTGCGCTAAAGAAGATTTCAGCGGTTATCACCGCTTTGCTACTAACTATGCCGATCATCAGAAGAATGCCCGCCTGTATCAGCAGGCCCTCAATGCCCGCAACATACATTAGTGTATCGATTGGTCTATCAAAACTATATCCTCGCTTTCCTGTTTCTTTTTATCCTTCTTAAAATACGTTAGGTAATAAACAAGTATTATCAGGATACCCGTACCAAAAAGCGTAGCCGCCATCCATCGCAGGTCATGCTCAAAAAACTCACCCAGCATCCATACCGAATTGGCCATGATCCAGAAACATACAGCCGTATTATGCACGGCCTCTTGCCTATCATGGCGGGTGCGCCATAGCAGGTAAAAAGCAACAGTTACCGTTGGCAATATCATGAAAATACCACCCGGTTTAAATTCCAAAGCCCAGCAAAAATCCTTTATCAGCCACAAAAATATATGCGCGTTCTCTATCCACCGGTAGCCCGGCTGCGCCACTATAGGCTTGCTGCCATTGTTTTTCATGTCACAATATTAAAATTATTCCTGTTTTTGCTTATTATCTCATTCACAAATTGTTAACTACCATAATAAGTTTACATTAAGTTTTTTTCATTTTGCATTTTACATTGTGCAACACACCCCGTACCTTTGCGGCACATTTCCAAAAAGTATAAATTTTTATATAAAATGAGTAAAGTTAAAGTTGCCATCAATGGTTTCGGCCGCATTGGCCGCCTGGCTTTCCGCCAGATCTACAACATGGAAGGTATCGATGTTGTAGCTATCAACGATCTTACCAAACCTGAAGTACTGGCACACCTGCTGAAGTACGATTCGGCACAAGGCCGTTTCGGTCAGGAAGTAACACATACCGACGATTCTATAGTTGTAAATGGCAACAGCATCAAAATATATGCTCAGAAAGATCCTGCTCAAATTCCATGGGGTCAGCACGAAGTTGACGTTGTATTGGAATGTACTGGCTTCTTCACCGATGCAGATAAAGCGAAAGCACACATTACTGCAGGCGCAAAGCGTGTAGTTATATCTGCACCTGCAACCGGCGACCTGAAAACTGTAGTTTTCAACGTTAACCATGATATACTGGATGGTAGCGAAACTATCATCAGCTGCGCATCTTGCACCACAAACTGCTTAGCTCCTATGGCTAAAGTATTGAACGATAAATTCGGTATCAATACTGGTTTGATGACAACTATTCATGCTTACACTAACGACCAGAACACGCTGGATGCGCCGCACCCGAAAGGTGACCTGCGCCGCGCCCGCGCTGCTGCCGCCAATATCACCCCTAACTCTACAGGTGCTGCTAAAGCAATCGGCCTGGTACTTCCTGAACTGAAGGGCAAACTGGATGGTGGTGCACAACGCGTACCTACTATCACAGGTTCTTTAAC
>CBFGNI010000176.1:0-6213 GCA_965650105.1 uncultured bacterium
TAGAAATTTCCGGTTGTCTTTTCTTCCAGCACCTGCATACTGCGGCAGCCCCTGCTTATATTTTGTCTGGTACGGCTATATAGCGATGCTGCTACCTTTCCTTTTTTATCATAAACCCTTATATCGTTTACAGCAGTATAAGGCACCACGCGCAGCGTGCGGAAGGCTTTATAAAAAGTGGTATCGTTTTTTACACGGCGAATAAATGCGTTCACATCCCAGCCACCACGTGCAGCCTTCACTACCACTGCATCCATCTGTATAGGGAACTTAAAGATGCTGGTATCCTGTTGCTGCGCATTCGCAACAACAGTTACAAATAAAGAAAGCAGGAATATTATTTTAACTTTTAACTTTTGCATTTTGACTTTGCAAGAGCGCTTCCGCAATTAACAGGTCTTCCGGTGTAGTGACTTTGATATTGCTGCGCTCACCTTCTATGAGGTCAACATTCATGCCATTGGCTTCTACTACGGTAGCTTCATCGGTAAACTTTTCCGAGTACCCCTGTGCAAATGCAGGCAGCAAAATATCGGCACGGAAGGTTTGCGGGGTTTGTATAATGCGCAGTGCATCGCGGCTTATCGGTTCGCTGTCATTCTCATCCACCAATCGCATACTATCGCTTACAGCAATGGCAGGTATAGCGGTACCTTTCGCAACAGCCTGTTCGTAGCAGCGTTGTATAAGACCGACTGTAACCAAAGGCCGTACGCCATCATGTACAAATATCACTGAGTCTTCGCTGCACTCTTTCAATCCATTCTGTACACTATGAAAACGGGTTGGGCCACCGGTAACAATAGTCACATCAATACGTTCAGAAAAATGTTCTAAAACCATCTGTGCGTAGCTTACCTGATCAGGCGGCAGCACCAGTATCAGTTGCACATCAGCATAAGCATCTACAAAAGCCTTAATGGTATGATACAGTATTGGCTTACCTTGAAGAGGCAGAAATTGTTTGGATACCGCGGTACCCATACGCAAGCCTTTGCCGCCTGCCACAATTACTGCATACTTCTTCATATAGCGTTATAAGACCTATTTAGTTAAAACGATGTTGTGCTCGGCAAGATAATTCTCCCAATTTGTCAGCACATCACCTTTCATAACACGGGGAAATTTGTTCATAGAACCCTCTTTACCCATCGAGCGCATATAGTCGTAAAACACATCGTTCGGTATCACTTCCACAAACACTTCTTTCAGTGCCGATGTACGCTCTACAGCATAATCATCATTTACTTCGCTAAGGGTTTCGTCAATGATCTCTTTCAGCCTTAATGTATCCACATTAGGGTCGTCGCAGCCTATATACCATCGGTGCGCAAACAGGTTCTCATATTTAAAGCCGGCTACCGTAAACTCGCGTATAGTGATACCCAGCTTTTTCGCTGCCGTATCTATCGCTTTGTTCATATTATCTATCGACATGTGCTCGCCACACAAGCTGAGGAATTGCTTGGTACGGCCAACTATCGCTATTTCATATTCAACAGCATCGGTAAAGCGGATCACATCTCCTATTATATAGCGCCAGGCTCCCGAGCAGGTACTTAGCATTACCGCATAGTCAATACCCTCTTTCACTTCATGTATCAAGAACGATTCAGGCTTCGGAAGCGGATTACCGTCCTCGTCAAAATTGTCGGAATTGAATGGTATAAACTCATAAAAGATGCCGGCGTTCAGCACCAGTTTGATACCATGGTTACCGGGACGTGCCTTGAAACCAAAAGAGCCTTCAGAAGCCATGTAGGTTTCTATATAGGTAATTGGTTTACCCAACAGTTTCTGAAAGCTTTCCCTATATGGCTCGAACGATACGCCGCCATGTATGTATATACTCAGGTTGGGCCATATTTCGTGTATGTGTTTGGCGCCATGATATTCAATAACGCGCTCCAGCACTATTTGTACCCAGGCCGGCACACCGCACACGGTAGCCACGTCCCATTGCTTGGCCTTGTGGACTATTAGTTTTATGCGGTCTTCCCAATGCGGGCGTTTCGATATTTTTTGTCCCGGTTTGTAGAACAGGTTCGATATCCAGCGGGGCATGTTCTTGGCGCTGATGCCGCTCATATCGCCCTCATAATAACCACCATTCGCTTTTTCGTACAGCGACGTAGTGCCTCCCAGCATCAATACCCCTTTGGTGAACGAAGCAGGCGGCACATTAAAGTCGACCATGCTGTATAGTTGCTTAAAGCCTACTTTCTTTATAGACTTTATCATATCCTTAGTAACGGGGATATGCTTACTGGCCGACTCTGAAGTGCCCGAACTTAGTGCGAAATACTTCACTTTGCCCGGCCACGCCACATTTTCTTCCCCCTCCTGGCAGCGGTACCACCAGCGGGCGTGCATATCGTTATAAGTATGCACAGGCACACGTTCGCGATAGGCTTTAATGAAGTCTATTTCTTCAGCTAATATATTATCAAATCCGTAATGCTTACCGAATTTAGTGTACTGGCCACGTTCTAAAAGCTGGCGCAGCGTATGACGCTGATATTTATAAGGGGGGGCTACCGGCAGGTTGAACTGCTTGCGTAAACGCAGAGAACGCGATATTAGGTTACCAAGTAATGCCATTTATTATATACGGCTATGTTTTTTAGTTAAATAACCCCGCAAAAAACGGAGTACAAAAGTAACCATTAGTTGGGGCATTTCGGCTATTGCTCTTAATAGGAATAAATCATATACATTATTTAACAACTTTTCTAGGTTTCCCAGTACATACAGGGCGTTGGCACCTAGTTTTTCAGAACAAAAAACCAATATTTCAGAACATTGCCCCGTACATTATATAAACGACTATTATTTTCAACTTTTAAACCAAACACAAATGAAGAAAATCTTTACACTATCAGCTCTTAGCCTGATGACCTTTGCTGCACAGGCACAAATCACCCTCAATCAATCGGGTTACGCCAGTTGGGCACCCGGCACCAGTAGCTTTAAAGGGGTAACAAACTTTACAGCTACACCTGCCAACAGCGGCAACTGGGACCTGTCAACAGCTACTTATGGCACCCCATTTACCACTAGCCGTTTTGCCACTACTATTCCCGGCCTTAGCCAGGTTACTTTTGGCGAAGACATGTATTATAGCTTTGGTGCATTTGGCTACAGCAACACTATTGGTAGCGCAATTACTGCTAGCGGCTACCAGAGATTTGGTGAAGACATGACAAGGCAGGCATTTGGCCTGGGTGCACTAACGGGCAATACCAACGACAGTCTTATATTCAACCAGCAGGTAATAGCATATTCAGCACCCCGTACAATAATAGCCTTCCCTGCTACAACGGGTAGTACATGGAGTTCTGACTACAATTACCATACAGCCTTTGCAATAACTGTGGCTATGTATTCGTTAAACAATACACCGGGCGAACGCCGCACTTATGTAGAACGTGCGGACAGTGTGAAAGGCTGGGGGCAAATGCGCATAAAGGATGCCAGTGGCAATGCTACAGGATATATGGATGTATTGGCCGTAGAAACTTCTATTAAAGTTAAAGACAGCTTCTACCTGGCCGGTAGCCCGGCGCCTGCACCTATGCTAGGCGCTTTTGGCTTGTCGCAAGGGCAAATTGAAAATACATATTATACTTACTACTATCGTGCGGGTGAAATAGATCCTGTATTGACTGTAGAATATGACAATGCAAGCCGTACAAATATTGTAAGTTCTTACACGCATTCTGACCGTCTGCCTTCTAACGTTAAGAACCTTGCCCTGAACAACAATATTAAACTATATCCTAACCCGTCAGTAAATGGCGATATCACTATATCTGCACAAGAACTGAATAGCGGTAACTGGACTTATGAAGTAATGAGTACTGCAGGCCGGAAAATAGCTGCAGGCAATGTACAAACTGATCATGGCAGCGCCACCCTGCATATCAGCAATTATGTACCGGGGCTGCATTACGTTAGCCTAAACAAAGATGGTATCGTGCATGCTATTAAGCCACTGGTGCTTCAATAATAATATTAATACTATTACATATAAATAAAAGCGAGGTGTGTTTTAGCGCGCCTCGCTTTTATATTTGGGTTAAGCATACATAATAACGTGTTAACCAATTAGCTTTACAATGTTTTTACGGGATTTCCCCATCCATTATGACCGCCCGCCCTCCCCAAATATCAAGACATGCATTAAAGATGTACCCACATCTTTACGGGTATGCTTTTGTCATAAAAATTGTGCTCTGCCTCCTTTTTTGTTCCGCATATACAATTGTTACTGCCGCGCCCAATAAAAGGTTCAATATTCCCTACCGCCTGCTCGACCAGGAATCGGGCATACGCGGCAAAAAAGTTACCGATGGCTTACAGGATTCAAAAGGTTTTATTTGGTTGGGTACAGCCAACGGCTTGGTAAAATATGATGGTACCAATTTTCTTTTCTTTTCAAAAGAGAAAAACCAACTGCAAAGCAACAATGTAATGCAGGTATGCGAAGATGCATGGGGCTTTATATGGATATCTTACGATATACCCGGCAACCCTTATGGCCAGGTAGATATTATGGATAGCAGGACTTACAACCTAGCGTCATTCACTCGTGTTTTCGAAAATATCGCACCCTTTGCCGAGCGCGATATACACAGCATAACAGTTAACAAAAAGAAAGAAATATTTATTGTATGCCGTACCGGAAAGGTTTATTTATACCTGCCTTCTGTTGGTTTTAAACTTTTAAACAATGACCCTTTCGATACAAACGTACTTTCCTACTTCTTCAGCTATCAGAATTATGCAACCAACGATGGTATTTGGGTGTGTAATTCTTTTTTTCTCACTAAGGATGGAAAAAAAATAAGAGTACATACGCCTGACGATGGCTATAGCTTTCTGCATTACGATAGTGATGGTGCTATGCGCCTGCTAAAAACATCGGGCGCCGATAAAGGGGATATCATAAAAATAAGTACTAAGGGCGTTATCACACACGCACCTGAAGATCAGAAGCAATACACGCATTTGTACGAAGCCTTCAAGAAAAAATGGCTCTTCTCTGCCACCAGTATTGATGGTAATTCTGTACTGCTTGAAAACTCGGGCAAAGGCTTGTACCTGAAAAGGAACAATGAACTCATTACTTTGTTCGATAGTACTGAGTGCAAGAGCTACGGAGGCATATCGGCAACAGCCATGTTTACCGATAGAACGGATAAAGTATGGGTATGTACTAATGTCGGGCTCTTTATTTTCAAGGTAACTCCTGTACCCTTCAAAACCTATCTTACATCAACCGACGATTTTTTCCATGTGCCTGTATCCAATTATCAAACCCGGGGCATATATGCTGATATGGCGGGCAATGTATATGTAAACAGCACTACAGGCACTTATCATTTTAATGAAAACGATAACCCCATTGTACCCGAAAAGATATCGGATGAAATGTTTACCAACCAAATGTTTAAGCGCGATGGAAAACTGTACTTTGGGTACACGCATTTATATCAATACGACCTGGAAACAAAAAAGAAAAGTGTTGTATTTGGTACCAGTTACATAAAGCCGATATGGTCTTTACAAAAGCGCCGGTTTGGCTGGTGGATTGGCAACCAGCATGGCCTGTCAATTTACCACAATGGCCGGTGGGGCAATATATATTCCGATTCAAATAATTCGCTGAACGATGTATTGGTAAGCCAGTTTCTGAAAGACAAAAATGGTGTCTGGTGGATAGTAACCGGTAAAGGTTTATATACCATGCGCGATGACAGCACCGTAAATGAACACTACTACTCCGCGTCAAAAAATCCACGGTTACATATACCCTACGACAATATCAACCAGGTTTATGAAGATAAAGAGGGCTATTTCTGGATGGCAACAAATGGCGGGGGGCTGGTAAAATGGAATAAAGGGCATGACTACAAGCAATATACTATTGCCGACGGATTGAGCAGTAATACATTGTATGCAATAATGGAAGGCGACAAAGGCTACCTGTGGATAAGCAGCGATAACGGCCTGATACAGTTTGACAGAAACGAAGGCGTAGTGCATATATACACTACTGAAGACGGGCTGAAAACAAATGAATTTAACAGGCTCAGCTATTTTAAACGCAGTGATAGTAAACTGTATTTTGGCTCGGTTGATGGAATTATCAGCTTTCACCCCTCGCAGATAGCTATACCCAAAATAGTACAGCTACCGCTGCAAATTATA
>CBFGNI010000177.1:0-6194 GCA_965650105.1 uncultured bacterium
CATTTGACTGCTCTACAGCTTTTGCATATACTTCTATCTTCTTTTGGTTCGATATATATGCCTGGTACGCTTGTGCTGTTTGCAGGCGTATAGCATCTGTTAGCATACTTCTGTTTACTTCTACCTGCTGCATCCGTGCTTTAGCTTGTGCCACTTTCGATCCCGTTTTCCATAAAGATGACGGGCTGTATTTTACACCAATGCCGCCATTTATAGCGTTGGTAATAGTAAGCAGGTTGGGTACATCAGCTGCTATATAGCCACCTGTTAGTGCCAGCGACGGAAAATAATCGCCTTTTGCAGCCTTTATTCCTGCATCTGCCGCTTTACGCCTCATGTCCACAGCGTTAATATCTTTCCTGTTTTCCAGCGCTTTCGCTTCCCAGGTGGTAAATCCTTCTATGTCACTTGTGGTATTGAATGTTTGCGCATCAGGTATTATTTGCTCGTCTTCAGGCAGGCCAAGCATCAGGTTCATATTGATGTAGGTGATCTTCCAGTTGTTTTCGGCATCCACAAGTGCAAGCTCTACGTTAGATTGCTGTAATTGTGCTTTAAGCAGATCGTTTCTTGCAAGCAAACCATTTTGTTCAAGGTTGCTTAAATCCGATACGCGTTGCTGCGATTGTTTCAGGTTTTCTTTTACAATATCAAGAGCCGCTTTTGCTTTGTACAAATTGCTATATGCAGCAATTGTGTTCTGTATCACTTCTTCACGATTCTGTTCAGCATCAAGCTTTTCAGCTTCAGCAAGGTAGCGTGCAGCGTCTATACCATTTTGTATCTTAAAGCCAGCAAATATTGGCAGGGATAGGTTGGCTATGCCGTACATTGCCTGGTCAACTTTAGGGCTCGAGGAAGCTGTTGTGCTGCCACCGGTACCTGTCCCTTCACCATTTTGCGATGATTGCCCAAGGTTAAGTTTTAAGTCAACATTAGGCTGGTTCAACCTCATGTATGCACCTGAAATACTTACATCGGGCAGGCGGCGATCTTTAGCTTCGCGGAGCGATGCGTTTGCTTCTGCAACTTTGGCGTTGCTTAGTTTTAGTTGATTGCTGTTTTGCAGACTTAGCTTGATAGCTTCGTCCAGGCTCAGCTTTCTAGGTTCGGCCGAGACATTAGCTATAGTTAATACAGCTAAACTCAGCGCAGCTATGTTTTTTAAAATACTAGGCCTCATGTGTTAATATAGATTTGAACAATGTTTTTAAATGTATAGTGAGTTTTTTACGCAGCAGTTTTTGAAAATCATCTTCAGGCATATCCTGCAAACCATTTAATTCTTTGTAAAAATGCTGAGTGGTAACTACCTGGTTAGTAGTGCCTATCATAGTAGCCATCATTAGTGGTACATCAATATTTTTTTTGAAAACGCCTTTTTTCTGACCATCGTTTATTAATTGCTTAATGAGCAATTGATTTGACTTCTTCATTTCATTCAGCATATTGCCAAGCGGACTTTCTTTTTGTGCCATCTGCTCACGGACAATTATTTTATGAAAGTCCTGTTGAGCAAAGTATTTGTCCAGGTAATTATCTATTAATTGGTAAACCTTGTCTAGTGGTTTTCTGCTATCATCGTGCAGCATATTTTCCAGCTGCAACTTCACATTTGCCCAATGTCTTCCAAAAATTGCTTCCAGCAATTTTTCTTTCGAACCGAAATAGTAAGATATCATCGCAATATTTACATCTGCCTCTTTTGCAATGTCTCTCACAGACGTGCCCGCAAAACCATTAGTAGCAAATAGCTTTTGTGCTACCTCTATTATATGTATTTGTTTATCTGATTGTGGTTCCATTGTATTTCTAAATCTTTTATTTCTTTCGGCGGCACAAAGTTAAACGGTCGTTTGATTTTAAACAAACGTTTAATTGATTTTATCAATAGATTTTTACACTATTAGGATAGGTGTTTCTTATTGAAATAATATAACTAGCTGATTTTAGCCCAATTAGAAGTGTGGGCCTCCTGGAATAGGAGAGTGCGCAGCGGTTGGTGCGCAGGGTGTGTAAGAGTAGGGTCGTTAGTTATAAGCGCTTGTGCGGCAATGCGGGTTTGCTCTAAAATGGCGGCGTCTTGCACAATATCGGCCAGTTTAAATTTCAGCACACCACTTTGCCTGGTACCATACAAGTCGCCGGGGCCACGCATAGCGAGATCTTCTTCCGCAATAATAAAACCATTGCTCGTTGAGGTCATGATCTTCATTCGTTGCAGGCTTTCTTTCGAAACATTACTGCCTGTTAACAGCACACAGTAAGATTGATCGGCACCACGGCCTACACGCCCGCGTAACTGGTGCAGTTGCGACAGGCCAAAACGTTCTGCGCTTTCTATAAGCATAACACTGGCATTAGGTACGTTCACACCTACCTCAATTACTGTAGTAGCAACTAATATATGTGCATCGCCACTTATAAAACGTTCCATATTGCGCTGGCGTAGCGCAGCGTCTTGTTTGCCATGCACCATGGCAACATTATATTTATGTTCGGGGAAGAATACTTTCACCTGTTCAAAGCCTGCCATAAGGCTTTCATAATCCATTTTCTCCGATTCTTCTATTAGCGGATACACGATGTAAGCCTGCCTGCCTTTATCTATCTCCGTGCGGATAAAATCCATCACACTGGCACGTCGCATTTCGTTTCGGTGCACAGTTTTTATTTCCTTTCTGCCGGGAGGTAACTCGTCTATTACCGATACATCAAGATCGCCATATAAAGTCATGGCCAGGGTACGGGGTATAGGTGTTGCCGTCATTACCAATACATGCGGTGCCTTTTCATTTTTTTCCCAAAGGCGTGCACGCTGGCCTACGCCAAAACGGTGCTGCTCATCAATAACTGCAAGTCCTAAATTTTTAAACTGTACACTTTGCTCTATTAATGCATGCGTGCCTATTACAAAAGGCAAGCTGCCATCGGCCAATTGAGCCAATATTTCTTTTCGTTCCTTCCCTTTAATATTTCCGGTTAACAGCCGTACAGGTATGCCCATTTTCTCCAGCAAAACGCTTAAGCTTTGAAAATGCTGTTGTGCCAATATCTCTGTAGGCGCCATCAGGCAAGCCTGGAAGCCGTTGTCTTTAGCCAATAGCATGGCCATAAGGGCCACTATAGTTTTGCCGCTGCCTACATCGCCTTGCAATAAACGGTTCATTTGTTTCCCCGTTACGGTATCAATACGTATCTCTTTCAACACACGCTTTTGTGCATTGGTTAGTTGGAAGGGCAGATGGTGGTTGTAAAAATCATTAAAATCATCGCCTACTGTTTCAAATTTCCATCCCGGTTGTATTGTATGCTGCAGGCGCAGTTGTGCTATTTTTATTTGCGATGCGAACAATTCTTCCCATTTCATACGGTAGCGGCCTGCCTGCATATGCTCTTCACTATCGGGGTAGTGTATCCATTTTATAGCATGGTAGCGGTTGCACAAGCGGTATTCACTTATAATGTTTGCCGGCAATACTTCTGGAATGTCGGAAGGGCCTATTTTTTCAAAAAGGGCCTGGGTGATTTTTGCAAAAGACCGGTTGCTGATACCTTTGGCGCGCAGCTTTTCGGTAGTAGGATATACAGGCTGCATACCTGCAATGCTGGTTTCGCTGCTTAACTTTTCTATTTCGGGGTGAGCTATGTTAGGTACACCATTGAAGAAACTAACCTTACCAAACACAATGTACTTCTCATTTTCTACCAGCGATTTCTTCATCCAGTCAGCCCCCTGGAACCATAATAGCTCTATCCGGCCTGTATCATCATATAGGGTAGCAACCAGTCTTTTCTTTCGCCCAACCCCTTCTTCAAATATATTAATGAGCGTACCTAATAGCTGAACATATTCAGTATTGGGCTGTATGGCGGCTATCTTGTTTAGCTGAGAGCGGTCGGCATAACGATAAGGGTAATGGTATAGCAAATCTTCGAAAGTGGCTATTCCCAGCTCCTTACGCATTAATTCGCCGCGTTGCGGACCGACACCTTTCAGGTATTCAATAGGAGAATCTAATATGGAAGAAGAATAGGCGATACTGCTTTGCTTTACTACGAAAATAAGCAGGGTTTAATTATTTTCCTTCTTTATCTACAGCTAATACGGTCCGTAGATTTAAATTATGTGCTGCCCGCATAATAGCTACAATACTTTCAGCCTCTGCTTTTTTATCCGCATTTATCACTACTGTAGGTTCAGCATCCTGCGATCTGCTCACTATTCTATTTATTGCGCTTTGCAATGAATCAGGAGATGTTGCCTTTGTGCCTACAAAAAACTGTTGCTTTTCATTAACCGATACTACTACTGTTTGTTTGGCTTTTGTATCGCTTTTTGCCTTAGGTATAGAAAGCTTAACCACATTGGGGTTAGCCAGGGTAGATATGATAAGAAAGAACAGCAGCAATATGAACAGTATATCGTTCAGCGCCGATGTATGTGTTTCGGGTGTATCTCTTAAATGCTTTCTTAAATTCATTACAGCGATCTATTTACCCGGTTCTTGCAAAATATCTAAAAACTCCACTGCAGCGGCTTCCATTCGGTTTACGCTTTTGTTTATCTGGGCGTTCAGGTAGTTGTACGCTACATAAGCCAGCAAACCTATTATGAGGCCAACTGCGGAAGTAACCATTTTGGTATAGATACCACCGGCAATATTTTCAAGCGAAAAACCCTGGTGTTGTATGTTGAAGAATAAGATGATCATACCCGCTATCGTACCAAGAAAACCAAACATAGGTGCTATGCCGGCTATGGTTGAAAGTATGGACAGGTTTTTTTCCAGTTGGTACACCTCCAGCTTGCCTGCGCTTTCCATACTTTTTTCTATATGGTCTATTGGTTTGCCTACGCGGCTCAGCCCTTTATCTATCATTCTGGCTACAGGCCCCTGTGTATTCTTCGAAAGTGTTTTTGCGCCTTGCAAGTTGCCACCTACTACCTGTTCGCGCACACGTGCCATAAAATTTGGTTCTACCTCAGCCGCCCTACGTATTACCAGCAAGCGCTCTACAAAAATATACACAAGCAGAATAGAGCATATAAGCAATGGTATCATTAGCACACCACCTTCCCTTAACAGGTATAGTACAGATATTTTCTCTTGTGGAGCTGTTACAGCTTCCTGCAGTGCAGCAGTGTCTGCTTGTAGAAGTATAGTTAGTAAAGACATGGGTTACAATTGCATCCAAATATAATAATTACACTTTTCGGTACTTGTTAAAATAAAACACCGGAGTTTTAACACTCCGGTGTTTAAAAATATTAAGATTTTAAAGCTTATCCTATTGAAACCAATTCAATATCAAACACCAGGTCTTGGCCTGCAAGCGGATGGTTTGCATCCAGAACTACTGCATCTTCCAAAACTTCAGCTATCACTACAGGAAATACATTGCCCTGGTTATCGCTCATTTGCAGTTGCATACCGGCTTCAGGTTTCATATCCGGCGGAAAATCGTTTTTAGGATATTCCATCAGCATGTCATCCCTGCGTTCACCGTAAGCATCATTAACAGGTATTTGCACAGTTTTTTTGTCACCTACTATCATATCTACCAGTGCGTCATCAAACCCTTTTATCACCTGGCCTTGTCCTACTGTAAATTGTAGTGGCTCACGTCCTTCTGAACTGTCAAAAGTTGAACCATCAGTTAATTTACCATGGTAATGAACGCTTACTGTATCTCCACTTTTTACTTGTTGCATCAAAATTGCTTTTAATAAATGTAATAAAGCGCCAAATATAAGCCATATATCAGAAACACAGGGTTATCTTTGATGCAAATTTTCTATGTAAATGGTGCGTTTAACACTTTGTATAGTTTTATTTTTTGCATGCTTTAAGCTAAATGCACAAGTGGCAGGCGATACAGCTAAAAAGGAAATAATTCCAGGTGCTGCACGTATGGAGCAATATTTACCATTGCTGGAAGGTAAAAACGTAGCCTTACTTATCAACCATACATCTGTAGTTGGTAAAACATCTCTTTTAGATACGCTTTTGAAGCGCCATATAAAAGTGAAAAAAGTATTTGCTCCTGAACATGGTTTTAGGGGTAAGGCTGCTGAAGGTGAAAACATAAAGAATGAAATAGATTCTGCAACGGGCATACCTGTATTATCACTGCATGGAAAATATAAAAAGCCTACTGCCGAATACATGGATAGTATTGATGTATTAGTT
>CBFGNI010000178.1:0-6188 GCA_965650105.1 uncultured bacterium
TTTCCATGCGACAGTTGGCCGCTGTGAGCCAGCGTGATTATGGGTTTCAGCTACTGAATGTCGCACGCTACATTGAACAAGACTTAGCAAAATTGAACAACACATCTAAATAATATTTATCCAATTATATTGTTGATTAACTATTAAGTTATCATAACAAATATACGCTAATAAAATTATAATTGCAGGTTTTTGATTATTAAGGCAAAGAGGCAACTTCTTTCTTCTTGAAGCCGAAATTTACGAGATACACACCTAAGAAGATCATTATTGTAGCCAATGCCTTAACGGGTGTGAGGGCTTCGCCAATAAAGATGATGGAAATAATGGCTGCAAAAATGGGTTGCAGGTAGATATACGCGCCCGCCGTGGCAGGGCTTATATGCTGCAGGGCATACATATTCCACAGGTAGGTAAAGAAAGTACCGCAGATAACTATAAAACTAAGTGCCATATAATCGCTAAAACCAAACAGCGGCCAATGGATATTCATGAATTGCGGTCCGCCGAAAGGAAGTACGAACAAAAAGCCAAAGAAGAACACCCACCGTATAACTATTATCGGCCGGTAGCGCAGCATGAGTGGTTTTATCATAACCAGGTATATGGCGTAAGAAGCAGCATTGAGGAAAACAAACAGATCGCCCAATGCTGAACTGCCTGTCATAGTTATTTCTTTACCTGCACTCATTAATAGTATTGCGCCTCCAATACCCAGGAGTAAGCCCAGATATTTATCCCACCCCGGCTTTTGCCGCAGCACAAAAATGGATATAATAGTAATGAGTAGCGGTGTACTCATCATGATGAGTGATGCATGTATGGGAAATGTAAGGTTTAGGCCCATGAAGAAAAGCATCTGGTTGAGCGCAACGCCAAACAGCCCCCCCAATACCAGCAGCAGCCAATCTTTTTTAGCAATGGTTGTGCGGTACTTTTTACCACCCATATAGCTAAGCCAGAATAGCAGCATTACCACGCCGACCCTTATTACAATAAAGCCTAAAGGCTGTATAAGGCGGGGCATAATATGTTTGGCAATGGTAAAGCCAGCGCCATAAAACAAATTGGCGCCAATAAGAGCAAGGTGTGCTTTGGTTTTGTTGTTCACGCGGCGGCGAAGGTACGGCACTTAAAAATATTTTTTTCTGTTGCGTAGGGGTATTTAATAGTGGTAGCGTTTAAACAATATGAACAATACAAACACGAATTATATGAAGGAAAGACTGAAATATTTAAGCATGAAAATAGCACTGCTGTTAGCAGCAGGGTTGATAGCCGTATTCACATCGCACGCGCAAACCGATTCTATTTATCTGCACAACGGAACTGTTGTGGGCGGCAAGGTTTATAAAATAGCAGAGCAAACAGTGGTATTTACATACGAAAATGAAGATGCCCAGCAGAGCTATGGCAAATACGCGGTTGACAAGGTGGTATTTGGCAAAAGCGGCAGGGTGCAGCAGGTAAGTAAAAAAGTAGTGGTACGCAGCAAAGAAGATTGGGAAAATGTATTAGTAATAGAAAACGCCGATGAAATAGCCGGACTGCAGCGCAGAGGTGAGGTAAAAGGAAAGACGGCATTCATTAACTACCGCACAGGTGAAGGTAGCGACAGGACTGCACTAAAGAAACTGAAAATGGATGCGGCGGCAGCGGGCTGTGAATTTATATGTATAACAACCGATAAAGATATTGACAGGAAAAGCGATGATGGCGGTGGTTTTGGCCAGCTACAATCGATAAAGAAAGGGATTGGATATAGCTACTAAGAGGTAAATGACAGGTATAAACGGAGCCGCATATCTATGCGGCTTTTCCCGTTCATTGTCAAAAATTGTATTCAAGGTTTATAGATTCCGCTATACCGCTCTCCCTCAGGAAATGTATATCGTGCGATACTGCTATTATTGTTCCTTCGTATTCATTGATGGCTGCAGTCAGTATTTCCGTGTTCTGAATATCGAGATTGTTCGTGGGTTCATCGAGTATAATGATATTCGGTGCTTCGGTACTTATGGTTAAGCAACAAAGCATCAACCGCATTTTTTCACCACCGCTTAGGGTACTGCAGGGTTTATCCCAATACTCTTTTGTAAACAGAAAATGCGTTAGCTTGCTTTTTACTTCATGCTCTTGCAGGTTGCCGTGATTGTATTGTAATGCCTGTTCGTATACTGTATGTGTGTTATTGATCAAAGAATAATCCTGGTCGATATAAATGGCATTTACTTCAGCTCGGTAGATGCTGCCTTGTTGTGGCTGTAGCTTGCCCAGAATTATTTTGATAAGTGTTGTTTTACCAGAACCGTTAGCCCCGTTTATAGCAATGCGCTCACCGCTTTTTATAATGAAGTTCAATGGCTGTTTCCATAATGGCTGGCCATCGTAACTGAAATTCATGTTCCGGGCAGTTACTAATATCTTCCCCTTATGCAGTTCAGAGTTATCGAAACCTATTTTCATTTTATCGGCGTCGGGTAGTTCTTTACGTATGTTATTCAGCTCCTGCGATATATTCCCAATCTTTTCAGCGTGTATATCCTTCATGCGCGACGTACTTTTTTCTGCATTGTTGCGCAACGTGTTCAATGCTATAGTAGGTACGCCTGCTTTGTCTTGTTTCTTCCTGCCGCGTGCATCCAGTTTTTGCTTTCGTTCTGTGGCTTCGCGTTCTGTTTCTTTTGCTTTGCGTAAAGCTTTCTCTTTGCTTTTCAGGTCTTGATTGAGGGCATTGCTTTCTATGGCTTTTTGCTCGGCATAAAAATCGTAATTGCCACCATATACCGTTATACCCCTCTTGCTCAATTCATAAACCGTATCCAATAAGTTGAGCAAAGTTTTATCGTGGCTCACCACAATCATAGTGCTGGTGCTCGATCGTATATAGTCATATAGTAATTGCCTGCTTTGCGTATCGAGGTGGTTACTTGGTTCATCGAGCAAAACAATTTCAGGTTCGTGTACCAGTATGCCGGCAAGGAAGACCTTTGTTTTTTCACCGCCACTCAGCGTTGACATTTTTTCATTCAGGTCAAGGCCATGCAGCTGCCAATAAGCCAGTGCTTCCTTGCTGCGTTCTTCAATGATCCAGTCGTCGTTCAGCACATTGAAGTTGTGTTCTGAAACATCGCCATCCAGGATTGCTTTCAGGACTTTCAATTTATCATCGATGCGCAAGGCTTCAGCAATTGTATAGTCGTTATACTGCCCTAAAAGCTGTGGTATATAGTATGGCACCGCGCCCGTTCTTACTGTGCCTTGTGAAGGCTGTAAAACACCGGCCAGTATTTTAAGCAGGGCAGATTTACCACTACCGTTATTGCCCACTAAAGCAATTTTATCTTGTTTATTGATAACAAGATCTATATCGTTAAAAAGTACATCCTTATCAGGATGAATGTATGTTAGGTTTTGAAGAATAAGCATAACTTCTTTCATTAAAAAAGTGAGGAATCAGGTTACTTTTTTGAAAGAAATTGTTTCTACATCGGGTTATGCTTATTTGTTGAAATGAGTGAGGTGCAAAAATACGAAACTTTATTTATTCAGTGTTTCGAGCCAGCTATCTATGACTGTAGTGTACTGTTGCAGGCTATTTTGTAATGGTAGTTTTTTGAAAGGGAATTGTGCAGTTGCATTAAATGTTTGTTGCAAGTTGAAACCTTTTTGCTGTGAAGAATAAAATACACCTTCCTTATGCAGATGTTTACCCAGGTATTCCTGTTCCGTTTGTCCCGGCGTGGGTATGAGGATGGCTTTTTTGTTAAGCGCTACCAGATCCATCAAAGTAGAATAGCCGCTGCGGCAGACTACCATGCGGGCGTTTTCAAGCAGGGGTTGTAATCGGTCTTTAGTGATGCGTTTATAATATTGGATATGTGCAGGGATATTCGTGCGTTCTGCTAAGTTGTTGCTGCCTTCTACAAATACTATTTTTTGATTTAGCTGTAAAGCCTGTTGCCATAGCAGATCCGAAAGTATGGTCCGCTGTGGTTCGGGGCCGGATAGGAGGATCATTAAATGATCTTCGCTGCCCTGCCTTGGTGTTATTTGTGATAGCAAACCCAGGTAGGTAGCATTTGCGGGAAATCTTTTGGGATGGCCAAGTTCACCACTGAGGTTTGGCTGGTCCGGCACATCAATTACCCAGCATTGGTTGAACTGTTGCAGGCGTTGGTTGTGGATGCGGCCTGCTATACGGTCTGCTATATCGCCCGCACCGGTTTGCGGCTGTAGCTGGTGAGTCATGATAACCGAAGGGACTTCATTATGAAAAAGTCCATAGCGATTGTCGGAAATAATACCATCGAAATGTTTTTCAGTAACCATACGGTTCAGCCAATCATGCTCACGGGCAATAGTTTTAAGCAAGCCCGGCATTTGTTTTAAAAGCGAGAGCATAAAACCCTTACCGCTTTTGCTGTAATGAACATTATAGCCCTCCAGGTGCAGGGTGTCTATACGGGGAAAAGTTTGCAGAATATAGTTGCGCTGCCAGTCGTTACCGGCAAAAGTTACCCGGTTACCTGTTTTTAATAAGTAGTTAATAATGGGCACACAGCGCGTAGTATGGCCCAAGCCCCAGTCGAGGGGGGAAACCAATATATGTGCTGATCTTTTGGTGCTCAATTATTTGTATTTTTACAAAAGTAGAGTTTTATGGGGCGAACATTTAAAAACAAGACATGGATAATAGCAGCATTGTTGTGTGCAGGCAGCCTTTGGTTGCAAAGCTGCAGCACTGCTAAAGGCTGTGGTTGCGGGTCTAACATCAACCAGGCCTATAAGATGCCTAAGCGTTATCATTAAAGCGTAAAAACTGTATGGCTATGTGGGGTGGACAACATAAGGTTTGGATACATTACAGGAGCGATATTTTAGCTACCGACCAGCACGAGGGCGATTTTCTGGCCCGCTACATACGTGCATCAGCTATTGCCAAGGGTTATATTTCCTCGCTGGAGATCATCGACTTGCAACGCTATAAAGTCATTACCCGCAGGGTAAAAGTACAAGTAGCCCTCAGTGAGCGCATACACACGCCGTTTGTTTTTGCGGTGGGCAAGAATTAGTACAGCAGGCTATTCATATTATTTATTTATAAATCAGTTTTTTGTCGAGTTTTTCATAGTACCACATTATGAAAAACAGATAACATATATTAGATTTACTAGGCATTTTGTGTTTTACCGCTATAGCATGTGCAATAGCAGGCACATATTTTGCGCATTGCCCTTAAGTGGCAATTGTATAAACACAACTGAATTATACTAAAAGTAACTTATGAAAGAAGAAATGAAAGGAAACACTGAAAGCGTTTTGGCTTCAGGTGTATCCCGTAGAAAATTTCTCAGCTATGCAGGGCTTGCGGGTGCAGGTATGCTGTTTGTAGCATCTTGCCGCGATGATGAAAAGAAAGACCCTGTACCCGATGGTACTGTGGACCTGGGTAGCGGCGATTCCGGTGTACTAAATTTTGCGTATGCGCTGGAACAGCTGGAAGCTGCATTTTATATAAAGGTTTGCAGCTCTTTTTACAGTGGCGTAAGTGAGCTGGAAAAATCTTTGCTGAAGGATATAAGCGAACATGAGATAGCGCACCGCGAATTTTTGAGAAATGTTATAGGCGATGCGGCTATTATACCGAACCTGGAGTTTGATTTCAGCAGTGTGGATTTCACATCGCGCAGCAGCGTATTGGCTACCGCCAGTGCATTTGAAGACCTGGGCGTAGCTGCATACAATGGTGCCGCACAATTGATAACAACCACCGACTACCTTATCGCAGCCGGTAAGATAGCATCTGTTGAAGCAAGGCACGCGGCAGTATTGCACGAACTGCTTACCATAAACAGTTTTGCTGATACGACTAATGAAGATGGCATGGACCCATGGAAAACACCGGATGAAGTGCTATCGATTGCGGATAAATACTTTAAGACTAAAGTGAGCGCTAAAAATTTACCCAAATCATAAATCTTCGTATCAATGAATATTAAGAATATACTTTCTCTTATACAGGAAACTGACCCCGAGGTTTATGAAAGACTAAGCCCGCGCCGCCATATACTAAAAAGCTTCAGCTCTAAAGTTGCAGCAGCGGCGGTACCTTTTGCCCTGGGTTCGCTATTCAAAAAAGCATACGGTAAAACAAACGATATATTGTACGATGTGCTTACGTATGC
>CBFGNI010000179.1:0-6168 GCA_965650105.1 uncultured bacterium
ATCTATATTAAAAGTAAGATCATAATACTGCACATCCCACCAGCTCCTACCACGGCCATTACTGCCGCGCAGGGTATCCTGGTGCGTATAAGCAAATAGGGTATTTGCCAACAGCAAATACCCTATGCATAATATAATAGTCTTACAACTAAGCTTCATTATTCTACGTTTGTTACTTCAATATCAAAAACTAATACTGAATTCGCAGGTATTTTAGGGCTGGGAGAGCGTTCGCCATAAGCAAGGCCTGAAGGTATATATAAGGTACCTTTTGAACCTTTCTTCATCAGTTGTACACCTTCATCCCAACCTGCAATAACCTGGTGGCCTGCAAGATTGAAGGTAAAAGGAGAAACGTGGCTGAAAGCAGGATCAACGTTCGAATCAAATTTCTCACCATTCAATGTCATACCCGTATAGTTAACCGTTACTTTTTGTCCTGCCTTAGCGTTTTCGCCAGTGCCGGGTTTATCAATTTTGTAGTATAAACCGCTGGCAGTTTTTGTTGCTTTGATATTGTTTTTCTTCAGGTAATCCTGTATCAGCTTATCATCAGTTGCTTTTTGCTGGCCTGTATTTGCTTCGCGCTCTTTTTGCATTTTAGCTTGTTCGGCCATTATTTGCTCCTGTGTTTTCACATCAGTTACCTCAATATCGAATACCAGTACAGAGTTAGCTGGTATTTTAGGGCTTGGTGAACGTTCGCCATAAGCCAGCGTAGATGGTATGAAGAATGTAGCTTTTGTGCCTTTTTTCAGTAACTGAACACCTTCATCCCAACCCGGTATTACCTGGTGGCCGGCTACATTGAAACTGAAAGGTTGTACGTGCTGGAAAGCAGGATCTACATTCGAATCGAAAGTGCTATCATTCAGCGTACGGCCGCTATAATTAACTGTAGCCTGTTCGCCTGCCTTTACTGTAGCCCCGGTGCCTTCCCGATCGATTTTATAGTACAGGCCGCTTGCAGTTTTCATTGCCTTGATGCCTTTCTTTTTCAGGTATTCCTGTATCAGTTTATCATCGATACCCGTTTGCACAGCAGCATTGGCTTTCTTTTCCTTTTCTACCTGCTCCTGAGTTTTTACAGATACCAATTGTATGATATACACCAGTTTCTGTCCTTCGCCCAGTTTAGCGTTGGGTATCTGCTGGCCGACTTTAGCCAGCGAATCGATAGAAAGCAGGAACATAGCGCTATCGCCGGGGGTCATTTTCATTACCCCTTCAATAACGTCGCCTTTAAACTGAGGTGCCTGTACCTGGAACTGTACAGGTTTATTATCGTTCATGGTACGGCTATCGAAAAGTATAGTGCCGTCTTCTCCTAAACGTGTCAGCAGGTTTGCTTCGATGAAATTTCCCGCTGCAGGGTATTGTGTACCCGGCGCATCTTTCAAAAATTTATACTCGATGCCGGAAGGTAATTTTTGCATGGTTTGCGCACCGGCAGTAGCGCTGATAGCCAGTAAACCAAGGGCTGATAAGAAATACTTCATAGTAACTGTTGTGTGAATTTTAAGGTTTATCGTTTATTGTACGGGCATTTGTTGCTGGCCTTTACCACCTTCTTTAACATCCAGCACTTCCACATCGAAAGTCAACACTGAATTTGCTGCGATACCAGGGCCGGGGCTTTGCGGGCCGTAAGCCAATGGTGAAGGAATAAATAATTTTGCTTTGCTACCTTTTTTCAGCAGAAGGATACCTTCATCCCAGCCGCGGATAACCTGACCCTGACCTGCAGGAAATTCTAAAGGTTCGGTATGAGAGAAAGCAGGATCAACATTTGAATCGAAAGATTTACCATCTAAAGTTTTACCTGTATAATTTACAGATACCAGCTGGCCTGGCTGAACTGTGTTTCCTGAACCTTCTTTTTCTATTATATAATACAGACCAGAATTTGTTTTTTGCGGTTGCAATTTGTTAGCAGTGAAGTAGTCTTGCAACAATTTATCGTCGACATCAACTTGTTTGGCAGACTGCTCTTGCATTGCTTTTTCAGCTTCTGCTTTCGATTTTACAGATACAAGAACAACATCGTAAGTTACTTTTTCACCTTTCTTCATGAATGGCGGTAAAGTACCCTGTCCCATTTTCATGATAGAATCAATAGACACTTTGAAAGTAGCACTATCGCCAGGTGTTAAAAGGCTAATACCTTCGGGCCAATCGCCTTTGAATGCCGCAGGCATTACAGGAAACTCAACCGGTTGATTGTTGTTCATTTTCCTTGAATCGAACAGCACGGTATCTTTTGTTTTAGCATCGCTATAGTGTATATGCAGGTGCATTTGCACTATATCGCCAACGGCAGGTTTTTGCGTGCCTTTTTCATCTTTAATGATCTTATACTCAAGACCATCTTTTGTTTTTTGGAAGCTATTATTGCTGCAAGAGCTAAGCGCCAATACTGAAATGCCTAAAAAGGCAACCGGAATAACGTTCTTTATCATGTTTTGTTTAATTGCGGGGGTGAATATCGGACAAAATTTGTTTAAAATGTGTTACCGTATCGAGAAAACTTTGGGTGGAACGGCCCCCTGCGGCATTAAAATGACCGCCACCGTTAAAATACTGCCTGGAAAAGCTGCTGACATCAAAATCGCCTTTGCTGCGGAAAGACATTTTTACTTCGTCGTTTCTTTCGGTGATGAGCACCGCAAAACGCACGCTGGCAATGCTAAGCGGGTAGTTGACCAAGCCTTCCATATCGCCGGTATTTACATCGAACAATTTGATGTCTTTTTTAGATAACGCTATGAGCCCTGTGTGGAATTCAGGGAATATTTCCATTTTCTCCAGCAGCACATAGCCAAGGAATTGCATGCGGCGCAAAGTCCAGGAATCATATACTTCCTCATGTATCTTAGTATGGTCGAGGCCTTTTTGTTTCAGGTCGGCTATCATCAAATGAACACTGGCGGTAGTGGCGGGGAAGCGGAAAGACCCTGTATCGGTCATAACACCCGTGTACAGGCAAGCGGCAATATCTTTATCTATCAAATCATTATCGCCGGATAGATTAATAAAGTCGTACACCATTTCCGCAGTACTGCTTTTACCGGGTTCACTCATACCATAATCCCATATGGGCTTGGGTAGCAGATGATGGTCGATCATTATCTTTGGTTTCGGGCTGCCGGACAAAAGATGTGTAAGGTGCTTGGTACGGCTGAAATCGTTGAAATCAAGACAGAATACTAAATCGCTGTCAGCCAGTGCTTTTTCGCAGAGTTTCGGCTCTGATTCATAATTATATACATTATCAATACCGGGCAGCCACATCAGAAAGTCGGGCACTTCACTGGGGGATACAGGGAAAACGGTATGTCCCTTTTTTACCAGGTAAAGGTATAAACCCAACATACTGCCCAAAGCATCGCCATCGGGTTTGTGGTGGGTAGTTATAAATATCTTTTTAGGTGTTTGTAATAATGGGAGCGCTTCTTGTATTCCTTGCATGAAACTGATAGAAAATGAACGGTGAAATTAATCAATTAGCCTTACCTTTGCGCCGTCAAATAATAATAAAAGAACATAAAATGTCTAATCGTACGTTTACAATGATTAAGCCTGATGCGGTGCGCGCAGGCAATATTGGTAACATTTTGCAAATGATCAACAAAGCGGGTTTCCGTATTGTTGCTATGAAATATACCCAGATAAGCCTTGACCAGGCAGGCGCTTTTTATGAAGTGCATAAAGAACGCCCTTTTTACGGCGAGCTGACCCAGTTCATGAGCAGCGGGCCGATAGTAGCAGCTATACTTGAAAAAGAGAATGCCGTTGCGGATTTCCGTAAACTGATAGGCGCAACTAACCCGGCACAGGCTGAAGAAGGTACCATACGTAAAATGTATGCTGCTTCAATAGGCGAAAACGCAGTACATGGCTCTGACAGTGACGAAAACGCTAAAATAGAAGGCGATTTCTTCTTTAATGGTTTAGAGCGTTTCTAAGATATAATGATAATAGATAATGAAAGGAGGCTTATGCCTCCTTTTTTAGTTTATTTTTTGTTTGATGTGGTTAACCGTGAAAGTATGTAACCATATATACGATTAACTATTAGTTTATGATTTGTGCAGATAGCAATTATTAGTGACCTGATGTGAAAAACACCCACCCAACCAATGGTAGCGAAGTGCTTTCTATTCTGTTATTAAATAATTCTAAAAGCCATAATCTATGAAAAAAGTTCTTCTCTCTTTTGCATGCCTGCTGTTAGGGCATCAAATGTATGCATCGCATGTAGAAGGTGCACAAATCAAATATCAATTCAACGGAGCAGGTTACACCATTTACCTGGAAAACTACAGGCTTTGTGGTGGGTTGCCTTTTTCTTCAAGCGCAATTGTAAGTGTATCTTCAGCATCATTAGGAAGTACTGTACTAGTGACGCTACCTATGGTGCAGATTGATACAGTAGATTATGCATGCCCGGTAAACATTAACCGCTGTAATACACCGTCATCAACCGAGCCCGGAAAAGTTATAGGGTTGTATGCCGATAATGTAAGTCTGCCACCAGCCAGCGACTGGGTAATAAGCTACACAGAAAGTGCAAGAAACTTTACCAATAATATAGGGGGAGGTGCATTGTATGTAGAGGCTAAGCTTGATAATAGCAATGGTGTAAATAGCAGCCCTATATGGCCAATTAAAGAGAATTATTACCTGGAAAGCGGAACTGCTTTTTCTTATCCTATGCAACTTATTGATATCGATGGCGATAGCCTTGATGTGAAGCTGGCTTATCCATTACAATCGGCAGGTTTTGCAATTACACCTAATGTAGGCTATACACTTACAAGTCCTTTTGGTGCGGGTAGCAGTATCAGTATTAATAACACAACGCATACCATTGATATGCTGAGTACTATGCCAGGCAATACAACATTGGCAATGAGAGTGGATGAATACCGGGGTGGAAGTTTAATTGGCAGCTACATGCGTGACTTTATGGTTTTTACAAGTTCAGCGCCTTTACCTCACGATGCTTTTACCTTCCCGGCACCAGCGAGTGGCAGTGTATTTGAAGGCACTATATGCGCGGGCCAATCGGGTAGTATCAATGTTAATTTTGATGATATTATTACTGATTCAGTTTATGTTGATATAACAGCACCCTCATTATCGGGCTGGACATTTACTGCGAGCTCAGGTAACGGGCTTGGTATTGGTGTAGCCAGTATTGCATACACAGCACCTGTTACCATGAATCCGGCTACTACGCCACCTATTCTAATACCGGTACATGTAAGAGATAATGCCTGCCCACGTGCTCAGATAAATTATACTCTTATTATAAGACCAGGCAATTGCGCAGTAGATAGCGTATGGCCGGGAGATGCGAACAGCGATAATGTGGTAAACTTATACGATCCTTTATATGTGGCACTGGCATACGGGCAAACAGGGCCAGTAAGGCCAGGGGCTACTAATACATGGAACGGGCAATATTGCAACGATTGGGTGACCTCTTTCCCAATTAGCGGTGTAAACCATAAGCATGCTGACTGCAACGGTGATGGTAGTATTGACATAGCGGACCTGACACCAATTATCAGCAATTACGGACTTATGCATACAAGGCCTGCAGAAAGAACGACAGCTGGAGCACCCTTGAAATTTGACCTGACAGGTATTGAATTTGTACCCGGCAGAACAGTTACGATACCTATAATATTGGGTGACGCAATGAACAATGTACACATGTTATTTGGTATGGCTACGCGGGTAAACATCAGTGGCGTAACACTAACGGCTCCTGCAACTATTTATAATTATGTAACATGGATGGGGTCAAGTAGTGATCTTTTCAACTTCAACAAGAACTTGGGTAATAATACTGTTGATTGGGTACAGGCACATACAGATCATAATTATAATAATGGTTTAGGTGAAGTTGGTACACTTCAATTTACTGTACCTGATGATGCTGCAATAGGCAGCGAAATAAATCTTGATTTCAGCTCAACACTTTTAATAAATATTGATGGAGTAGAGATACCTGAATTTACCGAAGAGAGCGCTGTAGGAACAGTACAATGGCCAACAAATGTTGCCAATGTAAATGAGCAATTGCAAAATGTTGCCGTAATACCTAACCCATCGCACAACGATGCTCATCTTGTATTCGATTTACAAAGTAAGTGTAAT
>CBFGNI010000180.1:0-6131 GCA_965650105.1 uncultured bacterium
TTAAGAGATGGCATATCGAACGACCGGATAGGCTATAAAATACTGGAGCGGGAGGGCGTTATTGCGCTACTGAATAGTAAGCCAAACAAATAGGCATATAGATATTTAACAATTAATATGTGAATGCGCAAACGGTAAGAAGGTTTAATTTTGAATTGGTTAAGCAGGCGATAGTGCAAAAGAAAACTAAAGCGAAATAATACAAATATGACAGATTTCAGACCAGGACGTTTCCAGATACTACCACCTATCGTCAAGAATCTAATTATAATCAATTCTCTTATTGTATTTGCACAATATGTATTGGGTAAGGCCGGCATCGATCTTGCTGATTATTTCGGTTTGCATTATTGGGGGTCGCACTATTTTAAACCATGGCAATTTCTAACGCACATGTTCATGCATGGCAGCTACAATGATGTAAATGGCACCATCATGCACCTTTTCTCTAACATGTTTGCCTTATGGATGTTTGGCAGCATATTAGAGAATGTATGGGGCCCAAAGCGCTTCATTACTTTTTACCTGGTGTGTGGGTTAGGTGCAGCCGTGCTGCACCTGGGTGTGGTAGGCTATGAATTTCATACTATTGAACAAGCCTTTGCAAGGTACCAGCAAAACCCTACTGCCGACCAATTTAATTTGTTCCTGGAGCAGCATGTACACCTCAACCAGTATAACCCGCTGAATGTTTACCTGTATAATTTCAATATACAGTGGCAGAATATGCCTTCTGCCGATTACGCTAACGAGTCAGTATCTGCTATTAACCATTATTTGAATGGCGCTATTAATCCGCAAACGGGGCAATACCTGCCGGGTATATTTGATGAAGCTACAGTAGGCGCATCGGGTGCAGTGTTTGGTATCCTGTTCGCATTTGGTTACCTATTTCCTAACACATTACTTTACCTGTACTTTTTGGTGCCTATAAAGGCGAAGTATGTAGTAGGCGCTTATGCCTTGTTTGAGCTATTTGCAGGTTTCCGGAATTCGGCAGGCGATAACGTAGCTCACTTTGCACACCTTGGGGGTATGCTGGTAGCATTTATATTATTGAAGATCTGGAACAAGCAAAACAGGAAGCATTTTTATTGATAATTTTTAGTGTATAGTATGAAGACGATGTATAAAAGGCCGTTCAATTCATCGAGGCCGGGATATAGTGAAAATGCGGTGCTGCAACTGATAATAGCAGCAGGTGTGGGTTTTATCGGGTATCATTTATCAAGGGTGATATTGCTGGTAGCTGAAGCCAACCCGCAAACTTTCCCTTCCATATTTACATATAATTTAGGTTTGGCACCGCTGGCCTTATTCAAAACTAAAATATGGACCGTACTTACTTATGGTTGGGTGCATAATGGGTTTTGGGAACTATTCTCGAACATGATATGGTTGTATTGCTTCGGGAGCGTATTGCAAATGCTTACGGGGTACAGGCAAGTGATACCTGTATTCGTTTACAGTTTAGTAATAGGCGGCGTGTTTTACGAACTGGCGCAACTGATACCCGGTGTTAATACCGGCGGTTATTTGTTTGGCGCACAGGCCGGCGTTATGGGCCTGGCAGCTGCGGCCCTCACCTTTGCGCCCACATACAGGTTTTATTTTGGCGAACACTTCAGCGTACCGATAGCTGTAATAGCAGTTATTTTCCTGGCGCTTATGATAATGAATGCTAATGTAGAAGGAGCCAAACTGCTATTGTTGGCGGGTGGCGGGCTAACAGGCTTTGGATATGTAAAACTATTGCAAAACGGGTATAAGCCCGGTGCCTGGCCTTATGAAATACTGGATAAGCTTAACCATGCATTTTCGCCCGATGAACAAAAGATACGCACGAAGAATAGTAAAAAGCGCAATGAAGTGATCAGCCGCATACAAAGCCATAAGTTTACACAAAAACGTGTAGATGATATACTGGACAAAATAAATACGGAAGGATATAATGCGCTTACCAAAGAAGAGCGCGAGATACTGATGAACGCCGGTAAAGACAATAATAAATTATAGCTATACGTGAGCAGTAGCGGAACGAATATTTTCAGGCGCATATTCAGTAGTACTTTTTTTCTGCTGAATATAGTTGCAGTAATATGGTTGGGCTTTTGTATCGCGGCAGCATATACAGATCCCCTCCGGGTAAAGAATATAGCTATTTTCAGCCTTACCACGCCTTACGCCATTATGGTAAACATAGTGTTTGTGGTGCTTTGGTTGTTTTCCAACCATAAGCTGCGCGCACTATTATCGATACTGGTACTGGCAGGAGGATATAAAGTAACCACTACAATTTTTGCGGCCAACTTTTTTGCGAAGAACAATATGGAGCGTAAACAACGCACCATAAAAATATTAAGCTGGAATTCGCATGGGATGGGTGTATTTAATAAACCGGTGGATAAAGCTTTTGACCAAAGAATACTGGACTTTCTTCAAGCGCAGGATGCTGATATATTATGTCTGCCTGAATATTCGCTGACCATTGATAATATACTAAAGCCATACGCCGAAAAGATCATTAAGAATAATGGATATATCGATTATCGTTTCCAGGCCGATAACAGCCTGAACGATAAGATTTACCTGGGAACGGCTGTTTTCTCGAAGTATCCTTTTAAAAATTACGAGGCGCATCAGCTTTCAGAATATATCTATATGATGCAGGGGGATGTGCAATTGCCTTATGACAAAACCATACGTGTTTTTTTCGTGCACCTTACCACGTTTGGGTTAAGCGATAAGGAGAAGGATTATATTGATGAAGTAAGGCGGAACACCGACTCGGCAAAAGGGGCAATAAAAAGGGCGAATGTATTTATTGAAAAGCTAAATACAGCTTACGAGCATAGGGCAAGCGAGGTAAATAAAGCCATCGCTATTATCAGGCAGAGTCCTTATCCTGTATTACTATGTGGCGATTTTAATGATCTGCCGGGTTCGTACACCTATACTACTATGCGTGGTGAGCTGAGCGATGCTTTTTTAGATAAAGGCGTAGGCTTTGGGCGCAGCTACAACCGTTTGCTACCAACCATTCGCATCGATCATCTTTTTTATGATGAATCAATACTCAGGCTGGTAGGGTTTCAGTGCCCTTCTACCGAGCTTTCCGACCATAATCCTATTATCACCAATTTCGAAATAGTGGCTGCTCGGCAATAAAGACTTATTTTTGCTATTATTTTGCTATATGTCAGATTTGCATTTATACAATTCCTATACCCGTCAGAAAGAAAAGTTTGAACCTTCTGTGCCCGGTCATGTTGGGCTGTACGTCTGCGGCCCTACGGTATCTGGCGAAAGCCATCTGGGCCATGCACGTCCATATATTACGTTCGATGTAGTGAACCGCTACCTGCAACACCTGGGCTATAAAGTGCGCTATGTACGCAACATAACCGATGCGGGCCACTTTGAAGAAGAAGGCCGCGAAGCTGAAGATAAAGTAGCTACCAAAGCGCAACTGGAAAAGCTGGAGCCAATGGAACTGGTGCATAAATACACCAACCTGTTTCATTGGGGTATGCGTTTGTTCAATACGCTTGACCCAAGCATTGAGCCGACAGCAACCGGGCATATTATTGAGCAGATAGAGATGATAAAAACCATCATTGAAAAAGGATATGCTTATGAAGTGAATGGCTCGGTATATTTTGATGTAAAGAAATACGCTGAGAAATATCCTTATGGTAAGCTATCAGGGCGAGTGCTGGATGATTTGCTGGAAACTACGCGCGACCTGGACGGGCAGGATGAAAAAAGAAATAAAGTGGACTTCGCACTGTGGAAAAAAGCACCAGCTTCGCATATTATGCGCTGGCAAAGCCCATGGGGCGAAGGTTTCCCCGGCTGGCATATTGAGTGCTCGGCTATGAGTAGTAAGTATCTGGGAGTAACATTTGATATACATGGCGGTGGTATGGACCTTCAGTTTCCCCACCACGAAAGCGAGATAGCGCAATCGACCATAGCACATGGTTGTATGCCAGTACGCTACTGGATGCATAATAACATGATCACCATCAATGGCAAGAAGATGGGCAAAAGCTATAATAATGTTATTAAACTTACGGAACTTTTCAGTGGCGATCACCCGATATTACAGCAACCTTACCACCCCATGGTAGTGCGCTTCTACATATTGCAAACGCACTACCGCAGTACTCTCGATTTTTCGAACGAAGCACTGCAGGCATCGGAGCGCGCATTGCGCAGGCTTTGGGAAGCGTATGAAGTATTGCAGAAGTTAACACCATCAACAGGTGCACCGAAAGACACAGTATTGGATAAGCAGGTTGTTGACTGGTGTAATGAATGTGCTGATTTCATGAACGATGACTTTAATACTGCGCGTGTTATTGCTAACCTGTTTGAAGCGGTGCCGGTAATCAACGGCATAAAAGGCGGGCAAGTAGCAGCCGACGCAATAAGCGGTGAAACGTTACAATTGTTAAAAGACACTTTCAAAACTTATATTGAAGATGTGCTAGGCTTGCAGGCGTTGCAAGCTGCGGAGAATAGTAATAAGTTAGACCAGGTTTTATCGCTGCTGATAGAGATACGCAAAGACGCGCGCACGCGCAAAGACTTTGCAACATCGGACCAGATACGCAATAAACTGCTGGAGGCCGGCATACAGCTAAAAGATGAAAAAGATGGTACCGTAACGTATTCCATCGACTAAATAATTAATGAAGAACCTAAGAAAAATAATGCGCTATCTCGCCTACTATAAGGGCCAGGTAGCGCTCTACTTTATAACCAGTTTACTTGCAGTAGTGTTCTCGCTATTCTCGTTTGGTATGCTGGCGCCAGTATTGCAGGTGCTATTTATGGGTGCACAGCCATTTACTAAAAGCGGGGTAGGTGTAGTTGCAGCATTCAACAAATTCATCAACAACTTTATACTGGAGCATGATAAGATAACTGCACTTACTTATGCTGTAGGCACGGTGGTAGTCTTTACCATACTTAAGAACCTGTTCATTTACTTATCGTTGAGCATACTTAACCCATTGCGGGTTGATATATTGCGCAGACTTCGGAACGAGATGTTCAATAAAGTATTATCGTTGCCTATTGGGTTTTTTACTGAAGAGCGTAAAGGCGACCTGATATCGCGTATGACGAACGATATTACAGAGGTGGAAGTATCCGTAATGAGTGTGCTGGAAACATATATCCGTGAGCCATTGACTATCATCATTACGCTTACATCCATGTTGCTGATAAGTCCCCAGCTTACGCTGTTTCTTATATTATTCCTGCCCATAGTTGGTATCATCATTGGCCGCATTGGTAAGTCGCTAAAAAAGCCATCGAACCAGGCACAGGAACAATTGGCCTCTATGCTGGGTGTAATTGATGAAACACTGGCTGGCATGCGTGTGGTAAAAGCATTCAATGCAGAGCGTCATCAGCAGTTGAAGTTCACGCAAATGAATAACATTTTGTTCCGCATACGTAACAGGATAAATGCACGCAGGGAGTTAGGCTCACCGCTCTCAGAAACAATGGGTATTATAGCTGTGAGCGTAATACTATGGTATGGCGGACGGTTGATATTCTCAGGCGAATCGGCATTGACAGCGCCGCTGTTTTTAACGTATATCGCTTTCTTTTATCAGATCATCAATCCGCTAAAAAACCTTTCAAGTGCTTTTTATAATATACAAAAAGGTACGGCAGCAATCGATCGTATTGAGCATCTTTTGCATGCTGAAAATACGGTGAAAGAGTTGCCAGATGCCATTAGCATCCATGATTTTAAAGATAGTATTGAACTAAAGAATGTACATTTTAGTTACGGCGCTAAAAAAATACTAGATGGTATAGACCTTAAGATACAAAAAGGTAAAACGATAGCATTGGTGGGCGCATCGGGAGCCGGTAAATCGACACTGGTAGATCTCATACCAAGATTTCATGATGTAACAATGGGCGAGCTGCTGGTGGATGGTGTGAATGTAAAAAACTATAAGCTTTTTGATCTGCGTAAGCTGATGGGGGTAGTAGGGCAAGACCCAGTTTTGTTTAATGACACTATTTATAATAATATAACATTGGGTACCGGTGGTGTAAATCAGGAGCAGGTTGAGGCGGCAGCTAACATTGCCCATGCACAC
>CBFGNI010000181.1:0-6120 GCA_965650105.1 uncultured bacterium
CAAAGCTAAAGCCAAAGGGGCACAACACAAAAAAACCCACAGCCTAATGACGGTGGGCTATGTACTGTCTGTATAATAACTATTCTCCGTGCTCTATTGTACCGTCGGCATGTACCATCATGGTTGGATTGTCCCCTTCAGGTATGGCTTCAGAACCTGCAGTTGGCATCACTATCTCGATATTAGAGATATCCTTCAATTGTGGCAATTCTGCCTGGTTATTAATGCCCAGGTAATCCATAAAGTTCTTTGAGGTAGCATAAGTAAGCGGTTTGCCTATCATATTTTCGTTGCGACCAGTAATAACTATCAATTCCTTTTCCAACAATTTTTGAATAGCATAATCGGCACTTACACCACGTATGAATTCTATTTCAGATTTAGTTATTGGTGATTTGTATGCAATGATCGCCAATGTTTCCATTGCTGAAGCAGATAGCTTTTTAATATGCTTATCGCCATTCAGCTGTAAAACTGTTTTGTGGTAAGCTTTCTTGGTAAGGAATTGATAACCCCCGCCTGCTTCCCTTAGTTGAAAAGGATAATATTCCGCTTCATATTTCTCACGTATCGCATCAATACATATAGCAACGCGTTCTTCTTCAATAGTCTCTTCCAGCGCCAGAGACAGCATTTCTACTATCTCTACCATAATAATAGGGCGTTCGCTGGCAAATATAAGGGCCTCAACGTGGGGCATCATTTGTTCGATATCCATAAGTCTCACCTTTTTCGGGTACACATCGAAAGTAATGCAGCTAAGCAACTTTATAGTGAAAAGTAATACACAGCTGTGAATAACTAAATTCTTGCTATAAGCCTAATCATCTAAAGGATTTAGCGGAACAAAGATACGATGAATAATACATTATTTGCGCATAAATAAAGGCCTGACTTATGCATTTTAACATTTATATAGTGGATGGATTTATAAATTGGCGGCAATTAATACAGCAAATAATGAAGCACATCACTCTAGCGCTTGCTACCGTTATGCTGCCCGTTGCAAGCTATGCATATAAGGCGGTACCATTATGCAATAAAGTATTAAAGATCGGGAACGAAAACCTGGAATCCAGCACCATACATTCGAAAGATTATTGTTCATTCTCTATACCTCCCGGTACTGAACGGTTGATATTCCATATTGGGTTGAATGAAAGGAATGCATCCAAACCTGTACACCTGCTCAACCAGCTGCAAGAAAAACTGGAAGCAGGCGCACCTATATATGTGATAGGTTGTATGGTAGATAGTAAGCCATCGGAAGCACGTATCAGCATGTCAACTTTTGATAATGTAATGTGTGCCGCTATGTTCGCAAGAGATGAGCGCGACCAATGCCGTCCATTGATATGGCAAACCAATAGCACAGGTGGCACTTACGATGTACAGGTGCTACCTATACCCTATGCAGGCGAATATTATATCTGTTTCAAAAACCAGTCGGATGCGCCACATTGCTATGCAACCATTGAGGCTGTGGCAATTGTACATTAACAAAATGCCCCACTAAGTGAGGCATTCAAAATTCAAAATAAATATCTTTTTAAATATTGCTCAGCAGCAACTGCGGAGCAACGCCTATCAGTATTACAATACCACAGGTAATTGCTAAGAGGAACTTATCGCTGCTTGTGATCTCGCTGTTCAATTCAGGCGTACCTTGCTTAAAGTACATAGCGATGATAACTTTGAAATAATAATAGGCACTAATGGCCGCCATCAGCAAGCCAAATATTACCAGCCATAAAAGCTGCCCTTGTTCTACTGCCGCCAGCAATACAAAGTATTTTGCCATAAAGCCACCTGTAAGCGGTATACCTGCTAATGATAAAAGAAAGATAGTAGTAAAAAATGCCAACGCGGGTTGGCTCTTAGCCAGGCCATTAAAGCCATCGTACGTATAGTCTTTCAGCTTTAACAGTACAGCGAAAATACCAATGGTTGCTACACTGTAGGCAACTGCGTAAATGATAAAGCCTTGCCATGCAGTAGCATTAACCGAAAGCACCGCAAACAACATAAAGCCTGCCTGGGCTATTGATGAATAGGCGAGCATACGTTTTACGCTTTGCTGAAATACTGCTGTTACGTTACCCACTAATAAAGTAGCTGCTGCAATAACAGCCAGTATAATCATCCAGTGGCTGCTCAGGCTACCAAAGGCTACAGTGAACAAACGAAGGAAGGCTACGAACGCACCTGCTTTAACTATGGTTGCCATGTATGCAGTAAACGGGGTAGGTGCACCATCGTACACATCTGGTGTCCACATGTGCATTGGTGCAGCCGATACTTTAAAGCCCAGTGCCACCATGATGAACAGGATACCCGATAATGCCAAAGGATTTAAAGACTCTGTTTGCAGGAATGAAAAACTTGTAATATCGAATGAACCCGAAGCACCATACAATAATGTAATACCCATCAGTAAAATACCTGTTGAGAAAGACCCCATCAGGAAGTATTTCAATGCAGCTTCGCTGCTTTTTAGGTTGCGCTTATCGCTACCCGCTAATATGTATTGAGGTATAGAAAGTATCTCGATGCCTATAAAGAGTATCAGCAGGTTGTTGTAACCAGCAAGCAAATAGATACCGCAGAGTATAAAAACGATCAAAGCAAAGTAATCGGCAACGTGTGCCCCTACTTTAGCTATTTCTTTACCTATCAGCAGGAAATATAAACAGGTGCAACCCGTCATCAGCGTACTGAACCAAAGTGCATACCTATCGATACGCAGCATGTTATTAAAGAATAACTGCGGGGCATCAGACGGTGTATGCATCAATTCCCAGATATTAACACCCAGCAATGCGAACATTAATACAGTTGCCAATGTAACTACCGAACGCTTGTTCTCCATAAAGAGACCAGCGAACATCATGATCACACCTATTATCGTAGCAGCAATAATTGCCTTCATTTCAAATACAAGAGTTAAATGTCAAAATATTATTACAGGTTACGGTATCATCAGGTTTACCACGCCTGCAGTCATATCGAGCAATGGTTTTGGATACACACCCAAAACCAGTATTAGTCCAATTACTATAGCCAGTCCCACATATTCGTTCGTCGACAGATCTTTATTTACCACCATTTGTGCAGCATTTCCATAAGCTGTTTTCTGCACCATGTTCAGCGTATAAACTGCTCCTAAGATGATACCCAAGCCAGCCACTACCATAAAAGTAATATGGTAAGGCGATGCGCTTTCGAACAAACCATTGAACAACATGAACTCGCCAATGAAACCATTGGTAAGTGGCAGTGCAATATTTGCGAATGCTATAATTACTAAAGCGATAGCCATTTTAGGTGCGGTTGAAGCCATGCCACCCAACTTGGTCATATCGCGCGTACCCCAGCGTTGCTCAATCATGCTAATGATAAGCCACATACCGGTAATGTTGATACCGTGGTTGAACATTTGCACCATAAGGCCATGCATACCTACATGGCTTTGCGAGAAAGCAGCAGCAGACATCAAGCCCATGTGTGCAATAGAAGAATACGCCACCAGTCTTTTTAGATCAGTTTGCACAATAGCGATGCACGATGCATATACAATACCTATAACAGACAGTATGATAACCGTATCAGACCAGTAAGCAACACCTGCAGGTAATACGGGTAGCAACCAGCGTATCACCGCGAACATACCCATCTTCACCATCAGTGCACTAAGTATAATAGTAACAGGTGTTGGGGATTGTTCATACGTATCGGGCTGCCAGGTATGGAAAGGGAATATCGGCATCTTGATAGCAAAGGCTATGAAGATGAGCCAGAATAAACTTATTTGCGCACCAGCCGGCAGCGACATACCCGCACGTACTATATTAGGCCATGAGTATGCGTTTGCACCCGGGTTTTGCAATGAAAGATATATCAGCGCAGCCAGCATCATTAAGCTGCCTACGAAAGTATAGACGAAGAATTTGAAGGTAACAGGTATACGCTTTTCACCACCCCATTGCGAGCAAAGGAAGTAAACAGGTATCAATGCAAGCTCCCAGAAGAAATAGAATAACAAAGCATCGTAAGCAAGGAAAACACCTGTGATACCCGCTTGCGATAAAAGCATTAAACCATAGAAAGCATGCGGCCTTTCTACTTGTTTATTCCAGTTGCTGATGAAGATGACCGGCATAACGATACCAACCAGCAGGCAAAGCATTGCGCTCATACCATCGGCCTGTAAAGATATTTGCGTACCAAGGCGGGGTATCCATTGCATGCTCCAGCCGATAGGTTCGGCACTTGTAGCGCTTACATAAGCTGCCACTGCAAGCGTTACCAACGAGCTGCACAGCGCCAGCCCTTTTGCACCATTCCCCTTAACAACAAAGCTGAGTATGCCTGCTATCAAAGGAATCAATATGAGTAATGTTAAGATCATAATGCTATTGCAATATTTGCAGTTGCTGTTTTATCTAATGAATCCAGAAAAAGCTTAGCGCGAATAATAATGTTATACCTATCACCATGGCGAAGATGTAGAAACCAACCTGTCCGCTTTGCAGCAGGCGGATACGGTCGCCACCCCAACGCACTGTTTTACCCACACCATTCACCGCACCATCGATACCCATCTTCTCAACGAATTTGTTCAACACGTTCGACAAACCTTCTATAGGGCGAACGATGATGGCATCATACAGTTCATCGACATACCATTTATCTTCCAGCACTTTTGCCAGGCCGCTGTTTGGTGTAAAGTCAGGTTTCTTAGTGCGTGTGTATGCTACAATGATCATGATGATGACCAGGCCCGTTGAAAGACCCATCAACATCCATTCGGTGCCATGGCTTAAATGATGCTCGCCCAGGTTGGTAAGTACCGGAGCCAGGTAAGTCATAAATGTATGATGCTCGCTGATAACTGGAGGCAGGCCAACATAACCACCTACCACTGAAAGTATAGCTAATATTATAAGCGGTATAGTGATAGCCGCAGGGCTTTCGTGCAGATGATGTTCCTGTTCGTGCGTGCCGCGGAAAGTACCTGTGAACGTAAGGAAGTATAAACGGAACATATAGAAAGCAGTCATCATAGCAGCAGCTAAAGCGAGGTAATACATTACGGGGCTGTGTGCGTATGTAGCAGCTAAAATTTCATCTTTAGAGAAGAAGCCTGAAAAACCGGGGATCCCTGCGATAGCCAAACAACCTGTCAGGAAAGTAACCTGCGTGATGCGCATTTTTTTGCTGAGGCCGCCCATCAGGCGGATATCTTGCTCACCACCCATTGCGTGTATCACACTACCGCTACCCAGGAACAAAAGGGCTTTGAAGAAGGCGTGTGTCATAACGTGGAACACAGCCGTAGTATAAGCACCCATACCCAAAGCCAGGAACATAAAGCCCAATTGACTAACGGTAGAATAGGCCAGTACTTTTTTAATATCGTATTGCTTGATGGCAATGGTTGCAGCGAATAATGCTGTTGCCAAACCGATGATACCGACAAGGTTCAGCGCCATTGGTGCAAGATCATATAAAGCACTGCTACGCGCTATCATATAAATACCTGCGGTAACCATGGTAGCCGCGTGTATCAGTGCCGATACCGGGGTTGGACCCGCCATCGCATCGGGTAGCCATGTGTATAAAGGTATCTGGGCACTTTTACCCATAGCACCTATAAAGAAGCAAATGGCTATCCAGTTGTATAAAGAAGGATCAACAGGTACTGCGCCGCTTTTCAATTGACCAAAGAAATCCTGGTAAGAAAGTGTACCATAAGTGTACAGTACCATCAGCATACCTACCAAAAAGCCAAGGTCACCGATACGGTTCATCACGAATGCTTTTTTAGCAGCATTGGTATAGTCGCGGTTCTTGAACCAGAAACCAATAAGCAGGTAAGAGCAAAGGCCTACACCTTCCCAACCAATGAACATGATGAGGTAGTTAGCGCCTAATACCAATAGCAACATCGAGAACACGAACAGGTTCAGGTAGGCGAAGTATTTCACCATGCCTTCGTCATCGTGCATATAAGATGTAGAGTATACGTGTATCAGGAAACCGATGCCGGTAATGATAAGCAGGAATGACCTACCCGTTTTACGGTGATTTCGCATTCGAAACCGCTTTCAATTTCCAGGA
>CBFGNI010000182.1:0-6063 GCA_965650105.1 uncultured bacterium
ATGGTGCCGCCATGATTTTCTGTTATTTTTTTGCATATTGCCAGTCCTATACCCGTACCCTCGTAATCGCTTTTGCTATGCAAACGCTGGAAGATAGTGAATATTTTATGCTCGAATTGTTTATCGAAACCAATACCATTATCTGCCACCTGGATTTGTAAATATTTTTTTGAAGGATTAATGCCATCAATATTTACCTCAGAAGCCTTTAAATACTTATAGGTAATAAATATTTCGGGCGCCTGGTTTTGTTTTGAAAATTTTAATGAATTACTGATAAGGTTTTGCAATAACTGGCCAAATTGAAGACGTACTATTTTGGCCGTAGGCAGGGCATCAGTTTTTATAATTGCCTTTTTTTGCTCAATCCTGTATTCGAGTGTTTGCAAAACATCATTCAGTACTTCGTTCAAATCAGTTTGTTCGAATGCTTTATTGCCGGATATTGTAGATATGGTAAGTAAATCGTTGATCATATCTTGCATCCTGATGGCAGAATGTACTATTTTATCCAGATACATTTTACCACTATCGGTAAGCAATTGCTTTTGCGTAGTTTGTAGCAGATCGCCGAAAGTTGCAATTTTTCTAAGTGGTTCTTTCAAGTCGTGGCTTGCTACGTAAGCATATTCGCCCAGGCTGGCATTCGATTGCTGCAGTTCCAGATTTTTATAATTCAATGCTTCTTCTGCCTCCATTTGTTCCGTAACATCTACCGAAACATTTAAAATGTGTTCTATTTTACCTTCTTCATTTCTATCGAAAATAATACCGTACGTGTTGAACCATTTATAGGTGCCATTGGCATGCAGTATGCGGTATTTAAACTCTACTACTCTTTCATTATCATATTCTGCCGATGACATATTTGCTTCCGCTACAGCATTATTATGTTTATCCAGCACGGCAGTTACATCATCGGGGTGTACAAGGCTTACTAAATATTGAAAACCTTGCTGCATAATAAAATCAACATTGTAGCCTAATAAACTTTCTATTGCACTGTTTATATATGTGAAGGCACCTGTATTGGCGTTGAATGTAGTGATAAGAGATGGGGTAGTGTTTGCTATTTTTTGTATGAATTCGCGGTTGTCGCGCAGGGTATTTTCAATAAGTTGCTGTTTAGTTACATCTTGTGCAGTGCCAAACATTTTTACGGCTATACCATTTTCATCAGTTTTCACTTCGCCTTTGCTTAGTATATACTTAATAGTGCCGTTTTTCATTACTAATCTATGATGCACTTCGTACGGAGTATGATTGGTAAAACATTCCTGTATAACGGTGCTTACACGTGCAACATCATCCGGGTGAAGTAATGACATATATTCCTCGAAGGTTACTGCGCCATACGACGGCTCAAGGCCAAATATCCTGTATAATTCATCCGTCCATTCTATTTTATTGTTCGGTATATCCCATGTCCAGTTGCCTATTTTTCCAAGCTCCTGCGCCTGTTTGTATAATGCCTCACTACGCTGTAACTGTAACAATAACTGGTGCCTGTTTGTAACATCCATTACCGTTCCTGTCATTATCTTACGGCCATTTTTTATGGTTACTGTGCCGCGCGACCAGATAACTTTTTCGTCTCCATTAACATTGTACCTGTATTCGGTGTCATAATCGCCTGTTTCCTCTATTGCCTTATTTCTTACAGCAGCTATTCTTTCTGCATCTTCGGGGTGTAAATGCTTCTGCATATCCTTGGGCATTGCGCCTTCAGCAATATTGAGCAAGCGCCTGTAGTTTGGTGAAGGGATGAATATGTTATTATCTATATCCCACTCAAAGCTGCCCATGCCCGCCTGTATTTGTGCTGTATTGAGTTGCGCCTCACTCTTTTTCAATTCTTCATCTCTGCGCTTTTGTTCATCTATATCCAGCGTGATGCCTATTATTTGGGTAGGTAAACCACTGCTATTTCTTTTAAATACAGACCGATAGCTTCTTGACCATTTATAGCTGCCATCTTTTTGCTTTACCCGATATTCTATTTTTCTTATTTCGCCATCATCAGCATTTTTAAAAGCTTCCTGATCGGCTTTTATAAGTACTGCATCTTCCGGGTGTAGCTCATCGCCATCTTTACCTAAGGCATCGTTGCTATATATGATTTTTTCGTGCTGCAGATCGTACACATATATATTACCCGGTGTTGTATTGGCAATACTTTCAATAAAATATGCGTGCTGGTTGGTGCGCTGCCTGAATATATTGATGTATGTATTGGTTGATGCCGTGCTTGATTCAGCTTCATACTCCTCGATCTCTTTTATGATATCGAGCATTAGCATAGCATCTGAAGTGTACAATGGCAAAAATTTGAACTGGGCCATTTTGCGGATGTAGCTGCCCAGTGTAATATCTTCGGCAGAAAGGTCGTCGCGGCTCATTACACCTATCTCATCATTCTCCCAAACCTTTAACGCCTTCTCCAGGCGTTCTTTCAAACTATTATTTTCAACTGCCAGCAAAAACTCTTCGTGTGAAACTTTTCCTATCTCCAGCATCTGTTCTTTGGAAAGATGTTGCAAATAGGCTAGTATAGGCAGGTTGAGCTTGAATGATAGATCTATTTGCTCAGTTATGTATTCAACAAGGTGATTTTCGCGTATATATTTTGCGAAGGCAGGGTAAAATTTAAAGGTGAAATCTTTCCCCTCAACTACATTATTGTTCTGAAATGGTGTAGCTGTTGTTGACAAGTTGTATAAGTTTTAAGCAATGAGGTTACCTGTTATCATTGAAATTACGAAAGACTACCTAATGCTAAACATAAAACTCATACCACAAATAATATTGCTGATATAAAAAAAGCGCCATGCAATTGCATGGCGCCCTAATGGACTTACTAACCCATTAATTAGCTTGCGGGTTGCAGCGCTACACGTATCCTGCCTTCTATTTCATCCATCACTTCAGGATTATCGTGCAGGAAGTTTTTAACGGCATCGCGCCCCTGGCCTATCTTATTATCGTTATAGCTGAACCACGAGCCACTTTTGCCAAGTATGCCCAGTTCTACACCCATATCTATTACTTCGCCTATTTTGCTGATACCTTCACCAAAGATTATATCGAACTCAACCTGGCGGAATGGGGGAGCTACTTTGTTTTTTACCACCTTAACGCGGGTGCGGTTACCGCTGGCCACATCTCCATCTTTTATCTGGCTGATGCGGCGTATATCCAAACGAACTGACGCATAGAATTTCAATGCATTACCACCGGTAGTAGTTTCAGGGTTACCGAACATCACACCGATCTTTTCGCGCAGCTGATTGATAAATATACAGCAGCAACCTGTACGACTGATAGTAGCAGTAAGCTTACGCAGCGCCTGGCTCATAAGGCGTGCCTGCAGCCCCATTTTACTATCACCCATTTCACCTTCCAGTTCGCCCTTGGGTACCAGTGCTGCTACCGAGTCGATAACAACTACATCTACCGCGCCTGAAGAAATAAGGCGATCGGCAATTTCCAAGGCTTGCTCGCCATAGTCGGGTTGCGAAATAATAAGGTTATCTACATCTACACCCAGTTTCCTGGCATACGATGCATCGAAGGCGTGTTCCGCATCTATTATTGCGCAGATACCGCCTTTCTTTTGTGCTTCAGCTATGGTATGTATTGCTATTGTTGTTTTACCTGAAGATTCAGGACCGTATATTTCAATAACACGACCGCGGGGGAAACCACCTACGCCAAGTGCTACATCAAGCCCTAAAGAACCTGTGCTTATGACTTCCATATCACCTTGCTGCTTATCTCCCAACATCATAATAGATCCCTTGCCATAGTCCTTCTCAATTTTATCAAAAGCGAGTTTCAGGACCTTTAATTTTTCATCTACAGTTGCCATAACCTTTATATTAAATAGTAATTTTTACAAAAATAAACAAAAATTCAATATTGTTACACAATTGTACAAATATTTATCCACAATTGTAGTTTTTATTTTATTGTTGCTTTAGTTTGCTGTTTCGACTCAAATGTATAGAAATTAGCTAAAGGCAACCTATTATGGCAATAGCAAGTTGTCAACATAAGGTGTAAATCTTATAGGGGTAAAAATGAAAATGCCACCCGGAAGGATGGCATTTCTATATATCGTATAGATAAATAATTAGATCTTGAAGTGCGAGAACGCTTTATTGGCATCAGCCATACGGTGTGTATCTTCTTTCTTTTTGAAAGCACCACCTTCACCTTTAGCTGCTGCAACTATTTCGTTGGCAAGCTTATCGGCTATGGTTTTACCATTACGTTCCCGGCTGAAGCGGATCAACCATTTCATGCTTAAAGATATTTTACGGTCGGGGCGTACTTCTGTAGGTATTTGGAAGGTAGCACCACCAATACGGCGGCTACGTACCTCAACAGCAGGAGTAACGTTTACCAAAGCACGTTTCCATACTTCGTAACCATCTTCGCCAGCCATTTTAGTCACTTTATCAAGCGCATCGTAAAAAGCACTTAAAACTATTGTTTTGTTGCCGCCCCACATAAGGCAGTTAACGAAACGTGTAACTTGTTTATCGTTAAATTTTGGATCTGGTGCTAAAGGAAGTTTTTTAGCTTGTGCCTTTCTCATCTAATGAATTGGCTTTAATTACTTTATTAAAAATTATTTTTTAGCTTTTTCGCGTTTCGTACCGTATTTAGAGCGGCTTTGTTTGCGGTCTTTAACACCTGCAGTATCCAAAGCACCACGCACGATATGGTAACGTACACCCGGAAGATCTTTTACACGACCACCACGTATCAATACGATAGAGTGTTCTTGCAGGTTGTGGCCTTCACCAGGAATATATGCGATAACCTCAATTTTGTTGGTAAGGCGCACTTTGGCAACTTTACGCAAAGCTGAGTTTGGTTTTTTAGGAGTGGTAGTGTACACACGGGTACATACGCCGCGGCGTTGCGGGCAAGCATCCAAAGCACGAGACTTTGATTTTGCGCGAATTTGCTGACGACCTTTACGAACTAATTGTTGTATTGTAGGCATTTGCTATACCGTTAGTAAAAAATTAATGGAGTGCAAAGGTAACTGTTTTTATATAACCAACAAAATTAACAACAAAAAAATATTAGCTTTTTACACTTATTCTGCTAAGATTATTGTTTCATGTCGGGCATAAAAGCACATGTTCCCCTGCGGGATGCAAATTTATGGTATTTCAGCATGCAATAGCATATAAAATAAACGCACCACATAATGTGGTGCGCAAATCTGTTATGTATAAGTCAGGAATGGCATCCTGAATAGGGAAAAAGGCGGATTGGGGTTGTCGGTTATGACTGTAAGGGCACAATAGAGGGTTTAAGGGGGCTGGTCGTTTACGCGTAAAATTTGATAGGCTAAATAAGCTTGTTGTCAGGGTAAGAGTGTAAATAGGTGGTTAGTGCCTATGCACAAGAAGACCAACACCGGCATAAAACGGTTGGGAATAATCAAATATATTTATTTGATTTATATTTTTATGGATAAATATTAGTTAATAGCAATTACTTTATTTGACGACGATATAGATAAATAGCAACGCCACCAAATATAAAATTGGGTATCCAGACGGCAATAAAGGGATTAAGGCCCGCTTTAGTAGAGAATGTAGTGGACAATTGCAGTGCCATGATATACATAGCGCTTATAACAATACCTAATGCCAGGTGAAGGCCGCTACCACCACGTATTTTGCGGCTGGCTATACACACCCCAATAATTGTTAGAATAAAACCCGCAAAAGGCTGTGCTGTACGCCGGTGTTTTTCTACATAAAAAAAGTTAAGGGTTTCGCGGCCACGTAGTTTTTCGCGGGCTATATATCTGTCAAGTTCCGGAGTAGTGAGTGCCTCTTTTATGGCATCGTCTTCTTCAAGGTCTTTTGGTGTAAATGAAGTGTATTGCCGTGTTAATTCGGGGAAAGTAGTGAGCGATTCCTTTAGGCCATCGTTTGTGCGTATCAGCACGTTATATAGTTTCCATTGTTTTTTTACGCTATCGTAGCTGGCGCGGTCGGCAAACAGCTTTTCTTTTAGCAGCGTACCATCCATTTT
>CBFGNI010000183.1:0-5923 GCA_965650105.1 uncultured bacterium
TTCAGCAGTGGTCGAGCAATTGTTCCCGCCGCCACCGCCACCGCCAGCTACAATCACGCGATCGGCAAGTGTAGTTCCACCAATACGAATGTCTGAAGCTCCACCGCCCGCGGCCTGAGCAATTGATCCAGCCCCATTGCCGCCACCATTATAAGGAACACCACCAACAAAAAGATTCAGCACCTGTCCGGGTGTTACAGCATAGGTGGCTGTAACTCTACCACCATGCCCACCAAGATCATCTGGCTTAGTACCAGGCTGATTATAAATACAGTCGCCCCCTTTTGCACCCCTGGCATCAACAGTAATACTGTATATGTTAGCTGGTACGGTAAACGTTTGTATTGCACCTGTATAATTAAATGTGTCGCTTTGAAGGTTATTAGGCGTAACGATAATGGTCGCAACCGCCTCAGTTGTGGTTATATTTACTGCTGCAAATGAGGCTATATCGCCCGAACCATTAGCTGCCAATCCTATTGAGGTATTATCATTGGTCCAGGTGTAAGTTGTGCCGGGTACTGCACCTGAAAAGCTTATGGCAGTACTTTCTCCATTACATAGTGTATCATCTTGTGTAGCATTTACAGTAGGCAGAGCGTTAACTATGGTATTAATTGTATTGCTAGCTACTGGTACCAGGCAAGGATCACCATTAGACACTTCACATGTAATAGCATCAGCATTAGAAAGACCGGCATCTGTATAAGTGTCACTATTGGTACCTACCGGTACTGAGTTCTTTTTCCATTGATATACAGGTGTTGGGCCAGCATTGGTAGCAGTAGCAGTAAAAGTGACGGAAGTGCCGGAGCATATAGTACCTGCGGGGTTAGCCACAATAGATGCACTCAGTGAGGCCAATGTATAAGTAGGGGCAGGGCTGGCGCTAGTCTTTGTATAAAACTGAAAATCAACGTAACCATACAACATACCGCCTAATGAGTTAGTAGGAAATGTATTTTGCGTACAGCCATTGCAATACCTCATATCCTGGTAAGTGATCGCAGAATTAACCGTTGGTGCAGCGCCGAAATAGTAAGCATCAGTACCCGCAGGGAAAAATATTTCAATAAGATATTGAGTACCAGACTGCAGCCATATCGGTGTTATTGCTCCATAACTATGGGTAGCAGCAGGGCCGTTTATTTGCTCCTGGCGCAATATACTCTGGCTCGCGTTATCGAACAATGTCACATACCGGCTTACTCCGTTGGGCTCATATTTACCGAATGTGGTTACTAATAAATCTTCATTGGCAGTAAACCTAAACCCCCGCTGCGCGTTGGCAGAGCCACTGAGGTTGGTATTTACAGTTTGATTAGTAGCAGAGAATGGGCCATTGAAAACTGATATAGTAGATGCAGCTGTTGCACCAGCATTGCCATAAAACATGTAAATGACAGAATTCGTAGCCGCATGTACGCTATCTATCTTCACCCATATCACAGTATTTGCTGTATTCATACCCGACTCTATATAGTAGGGGAATAACGTTGTGCCGCAAACATCTTTACCAAACTGTATGTCGTCACCGTTCGCTAACATCTGACCCAACCCGACGTATTGGGCTGTATTCACTGTTAGCTTGAGTTGATAGTCGTAGATGTCACCACCTGTATTGCTGACAGCAATATCTGTACGATATTGCCAGCCTGTAGGTTGTGCAAAGGCGCTGGGGATGCTAATAAGTGCGAAATAGAAAAACAAAAGGAATACTCTTCTCAATTTGATTTCAATGGTAGATAGTTTGAACATGATTATGATATTGTAGTAGTTATCTTTTGCGATTCGATTATTATAGGTAGAATAGTATTTACAAAAAAGTAGGATGGTATGAGCCCTTCTACCCTAGGTATTCCTTATAATAAGACTGAAACCTTAATTTATTTTGAGCGCAAAATAATATATATAATATTAAAGCGCAATGTCTTGTAGGGATATAATTGTCATGCTCACCACCATAAATAATATTGAATTTTCAGCAACTTTCTTCATCAAATGCGTCTTGGTTAGGAATATTTGCAATAATAACCGGAAGCAAACGTATTTGATAATCCCACCATATTATGGAAAATAGGGAATGATTAAGATGTTCTAAATTTGTGATATACGCTTTTATGTTAGATATTATATTGTCTCTGGACGCAGAATCCATAATTAAGTACGGTGGAGTGGTTCTTCTATCTCTCCTGGTATTTTGCTCCGTCGGTATCATCTTTTGCTTTTTTATTCCTATTGGCGGTATATTATTTGCCACAGGTTTACTCGCAGCCACCGGCACTTCGCTTCCGCCGATATATATCCTTTGTGTAATACTCACACTTTCGGGCTTTGCAGGCAGCCTGGCGGGATATTGGCTTGGACTCCGAACTGGAAAGTATTTCTATACTCGCGAGGAATCCCGGTTTTTCCGTCGCAGTTATCTGACCTCTACAGAAACATTTTATAAAAAATATGGTACGCTGGCTATGGTAGGAGGTTATCTCTTGCCGATCATTCGCACATTCGCTCCGGTATTGGCCGGCATCATCAAAGTTAGATTTTCAAGGTTCCTAATTTTAAACCTGGCAGGATCGGTGGCATTCATATTAGTGTATGTACTAACAGGATATATTATAGGTAGCTTGCCGTTTTTGCAACCGTGGCTGAAATACATCGTAACGTTCTTTGTGCTGGTAGTGACTATACCCTTGATAATAAAGATAGTCAGGACCATGAGAAAGCCTGTTGAGTAAAAGATCATTATATCATAGGAAATTCAGAGTAATCCTTGAAGGATGCTAATTAGAACTGGAACAGGAGAGTAGGCAAGAATGACTTACTTCCTGCCCGCTATCAGCACTGTGCCCGGGTTACTACCCCTTTGGTATGCGTATGAAGGAGCGCTACAAGAAATACTCGCATACCGATAGTAATAGCATTCTTATTAATTATTAATTGCAAAATTAATAAAAAATGTTAATTTTTTGGCATGATATTAGTATAGGCTATGTATCATGCCCAACATATTGTTAACAAAAGTATCGGTTTCGGCCTTTTTACTCTTTATAGGGGCATTACGCATGCTAGTCTAGCTACTTATATCCTTTTACATAGTGTTCAATGTGGAATATCATGGTGTATATGATTTTCCGCTACCGCAAATTTAGCGGTGTCCCTTCTTTGTTTTCATGTAAATAATATGTCAGAGCACTTATGTAGCAGTAGTGGGAATCATTATCAGCTAGTGCTTGCAGGCTTCAAAATTTAAACTAAATAAGTAAAATGAAAAAAGATTTATCCAAATTATTAATAGCACTCATGCTATTTTTTATGCCAGAGATCACATCCGGGCAAGCTATCACGCTTGGGTCAGCTTCGGAATTTGTGGTCTTTACTACAGTAGGCGCAATTACTAATTCGGGTACGAATTACGAGACGCGCCTCACTGGTAAAGTGGGCAGCAATAGCGGCTCCAGCACGGGGTTCGGTAATGTGAACGGCACTATGCATAGTGGCGATGCCTTTACAATTGCAGCAGCAGCAAGCCTTTTAACTGCTTATAATCAGTTGAATACCGCTATCCCCACAGCATTCCCGTCATCATCGTTGGGCAATGGTGCAGTATTTAATCCTGGTGTGTATTCTATATCTACGGCTGCAACGTTAAATGGTATACTTACACTAGACGGTCTTGGCAATACTGGCTCTGTTTTTATTATTAAAATAAATGGAGCATTATCAGCTTCGGCCAATTCCAAAATACGCCTTACAAACGGCGCCCAGGCCTGTAATGTGTACTGGAAAACGGAAGGTTTAGTTAGCATTGGTTCAGGCAGTACTATAAGAGGTACTATTGTAGCCAACAATGCAGCTATTAGTATGGGTACCCTTGATACACTGGAAGGCCGGGCCCTTTCACTGAATGGAGGGATAACAATGAATAGCCTGACAGGTGCTCTTCCTTTAGGATGTGGAAACCCCACCTTAACAGGACCTATTGCACCTACTTTTGGTGCAGTTGGTGTTTATGCAATTTTTTCTTCAATAGGCCCTGTAACTAATGGTGGTGCTATTAGTTATGTGACCGGCGATGTAGGAACAAACCTGGGTTTGACCACAGGTTATAATCCCTTATATGTAAATGGTACGATACACCCAATACCTGATGGTTCTACAGCGGCGGCGGCGCCAGCCTTAGCAGTTGCCTACAACCAGTTAAATGCACTTCCTAATGATATCGTGTTATTATATCCGGGCTTATTAGGCCATGGCCTTGTACTTACACCGCATACTTACATTCTTAACGGCGCAACTGCCCTGACCGATACGCTGTATTTGAATGCACAGGGAAATAGCAGTGCGGTATTTGTTATTAAGGTTCAAGGTGCATTAAACACAGTTTCAGGTGCGCATGTAAAATTGATTAATGGCACACAAACAAAAAATGTGTATTGGAAAGTAGATGGTGCTGTGAGTCTTACGAGTAACACCACCTTTCATGGTAACGTGGTTGTAAGTGTAGGTGCAATAGATATACCATCAGGAGCAATTTTTAACGGACGTGCCTTAACAAGCAATGGTGCAATAACTACTAACGGAGCTATAATTAACGCCCCTTTATTGCCTACTGCCGTTATTACAGGTGACACAACCGTATGTATAGGCACACCCACTCAACTATTAGGTGTTGACCCCGGTGGTGTGTGGACAGCCACTAATGCACGTGCTACTGTTAACAACACAGGATTGGTTAGTGGTGTATCGGCTGGGTTGGATAGCATCATATATACTGTTACCAATAGTTTTGGCACAGCAAGAGATACGCAATTAGTTAACGTACTGGCGGTACCGAATGCAGGTACTATTTCCGGACCATCAAGTGTTTGTGTAGCCTCTTCTATTATTTTGAGCAGCACATCACCAGGTGGTATCTGGACTGCCAGTAATCCAAGGGTTACGGTGGTCAATGGTCTTGTTACCGGTATTACCTCAGGCATTGACACTATTAGTTATATCATTACCAATACTTGTGGTAGCGATACTTCAACTAAGATCGTTAATGTGTATGATTCAGCAATTGTAAATACTCCCACCAACCAGGTTGTATGCAATGGTGCCTCTACGGCAGCTGTAATTTTCACAGGTCCTATAAGCGGAACAACATACACATGGACTAATAATAATGCAACTATAGGCATCGCAGCTTCAGGTAACGGTAATATTCCATCGTTTACTGCAACGAACAATACGGCTAGTCCGGTAACGGCTACCATCACGGTAACACCCTCAGCCAATGGTTGCACAGGTGCTTCCAAATCTTTTACTATCAAAGTGAACCCTACACCAAATGTAGCGGTAGTACCTGACCAGGTTGTATGTAATAGCTCATCAACAGCCGCTATCAATTATATATCAACAGTCAGCGGAACTAGCTTTGCCTGGACAAATGATAATAGTACGATTGGACTTGCAAGTGCAGGTAATGGTGATATCCCATCATTTATTGCGCTAAATAGTACTAACATACCTGCCATAGCAAATATTGTAGTAACGCCATCGGCCAACGGCTGTACAGGTCTTGCCCGCATGTTTGATATAACAGTGAATCCTACGCCTAACGTAGCAGCAATATCTGATCAGGTAGTGTGCAACAATACTCCAACCACAGCTGTTAATTATACAGGAACTGTTAGCGGAACAACTTATGCATGGACTAATAATAATGCAACTATCGGCATCGCATCTTCTGGTAACGGTAATATCCCATCGTTTACTGCAACGAACAATACAGCTAGTCCGGTAACGGCTACCATCACGGTAACACCTTCAGCCAATGGCTGTCCCGGTGCTTCAATGGCATTTACAATTACTGTAAATCCCACACCCGATGTAGCAACAGTAGCTGATCAGGTTGTATGTAATGGAATGTCTACAACAG
>CBFGNI010000184.1:0-5891 GCA_965650105.1 uncultured bacterium
ACGTTTCCTGATCTTATCCAGTTCACTTTGTTTAAAATCGGAATTCATGATAATATCACTCATCAATTCCAGTATTTTCTCCTGGTGTTTTTTCAGGCCACTGCCATACAATCCATCATCCGACGCATCGATATTAGCACCAATAAAGTCTATTTCTTCATTCAGCTTATCGTTGCTGCGTGTTTTGGTACCGCTTGTCAGCAATTCAGGCATCATTTCATGCAGGCAAGTCATAGCACCTTGCAGTTCTGGTTTAATATCCAACTGTATGCTGTATGCTACTGTGGGCAGTTTATGGTTTTCTACCACGAAAACACGCATGCCGTTGGCCAATGTAAAGTCTTCAGTTTTGCCCAGTTTTATTTCCGGCGCAGGACCCGGCTTGGGACGAATGCTCCTGTCGAATGTTTGTGCCCATGTAGTGGCAGCAAGTGTTACCGATAATATAGATAAAGTGATTTTTTTCATTTTCTTGAAATTTGAAGCTTGTTGTGTTTGAATGATTAACCTTTCTTTTCTTCAGATTTAGGCAGATAATAAACCACTAACCTGTTTTCTTTAGTGCAATATTTATTAGCTACACGCTTCAAGTCTTCTTTGGTTATTTTTGTATAACGTTCCAGTTCAGTATTAATAAGGTTTGCATTGCCCAGGAATGTGTAATAGGTAGCAAGGTTTTCTACCACGCCCAGCACGCGCTGATTTTGAGATACGAAGTCGTTTTCGGCCTGGTTGATAAGTTTTTTATACTCTTCATCGCTAATAGTGCCTGTTTTTACTTTTTCAATTTCATCCAGCATTGCTTTTTCAAGATCTTCAGGCTGCACACCTGCATTGGTAATACCAAAGGTGAACATAACACCCGGGTCTTCATTAGGTATCATGAAAGCACCCACTTCCAGGGCCTTTTGCTGTTTTTCTTTTATCTCTTTACTGAAGCGCGAGCTTTTACCCTGCGATAGCATTTGCGATAATAATTGCATGGCATACCAATCATCGGTGCCTATTTTAGGTGTATGGTAGGCAATAACTACAGCGGGCAATTGTATGTTATCGTAAAACTCAACCCTTTTTTCTTTGGTTTGCACCGGTTCTACTTCCGTAGGGCGGGGTACTGCTTTTGTACCTTTAGGTATGGCACCAAAATATTTACTGATGAACGCTTTTGTTTGCGCTACGTCAATATCGCCGCCAACAACCATTGTAGCGTTATTAGGCACGTAAAAAGTGCGGTAAAAATCCATAAACTCCTGTAGTTTGGCCTGATTGATATATTGCTCTTTACCAATAGGCGACCAACGGTAAGGGTGCACTGTATAGGCATTTTCATATACAACATTCAGTATCTGGCCATAGGGCGTATTATCATAACGTTGTTTCTTTTCTTCTTTCACCACTTTGCGCTGTGTTTCTACACCTACGGTGTCGATCTTAGCATAGTTCATACGTTCCGCTTCCATCCATAATGCAAGTTCCAGCTGGTTGGATGGCAGCACTTCGTAATAGAATGTGCGGTCTTGCGATGTATTGGCATTCAGCTGTCCACCGGCAGCCTGTATCAGTTTCATATATTCGCCACGTTTTATATTATCGCTCCCTTCAAACAACAGGTGTTCGAAAAAGTGGGCGAAACCGGTGCGTTGCGGGTCTTCGTTTTTTGAGCCCACGTGATACATGATGGAAACCGCTACTATAGGCGTAGCGTGGTCTTCGTGAAGGATTACGTGCAAGCCATTAGGCAAGTTGTATTCGGTAAATTTGATATTGCCTTCGGCGTTGGCACTTGTTGCGAGTACGGATGCACCAATAAGCAAGCTCCAAAAAGCATTAAGCTTCATAAGTATAGTTGATTTTAAGGAGTCAAAAATAACCTTTGGCGGCTGAAACTTTCCAGTTAATTCATGTTAAAGCAGTTTTTTCACCCATTATTTCACCCGTTAAACAGATATTTGTCATGGAATAACTAGTTATGATAGATACAGTTTTATTTGATATGGATGGCCTGTTGCTGGATACAGAGCCGTTGTGGGGTGAAAGTATGCTGCGTGTTGCTGAAAGACATAATATACCAATAACGCGCGAACGCTTTAAAGAAACAACGGGCCTGCGCATATATGAAGTGACTGAACATTGGTCTATCAGGTTTCCGTGGCAAGGGGCTAAATCGCAAGATGTAGCTGAGGAAATACTGGATGATATTATAGATTTATCGAAGAAAAGAGCCAGCGTACTACCCGGTGTAGTAAAGGCTTTGCAACTATTACAGACACATAATTATAAAATAGGGCTGGCCTCGTCATCGCCTGCGCGTATGATAGATGCATTGGTGGAACATTTTGGTATTAAAGATTATTTTCATTGCATTACATCGGCCGATGTAGTAGAACTTGGTAAGCCGCATCCCGGGGTATTTTTACACTGTGCACAGTCTTTAGGTTCATTGCCGATCCACTGCCTGGTGCTGGAAGATTCTGTAAATGGTATGATAGCCGGTAAGGCAGCGCGTATGAAGGTATTGATGGTACCTGATGAGTTGCATTTTGATGACCCCCGCTTTGCATTGGCTGATGCCAAACTAAGTACGCTGGAAGATATTGACCTGGATATGCTGAAGCGGTTATAATTAATTGCTGCTCGACTTTTTCCTTTTCAGTAGCGTATCTACAAGTACTAGAGCTAAAATAGTGTTGATAGCAAGCGTAACAAAGACTACTTTACTACGATCAATAGACTTTAGTCTTTGAAAGAGGTGAATGGATGTTTGCTCACTCGTCCAATTGATATTGATAACGGCGTAGCTTATAAATAAGACCAGTAATGCTGCAAATGCACCTACAAATATCGTTACAAAGGGTTTGCTGATATAGCGCTTACGTATCGGTTCTTCTGCACGTATAACATCCATTATGTTTTGTGTAAAACGCATAGATGGATGTTCCATTTCTATATTATTCCCAATAGCACTATTGAAAGTGAGCAGCTCATTATATGCATTCGCCCAGACAGTATCGGTAGCCAATAGCTTTTGTATGCGTATTTGTTCGTCGGGCGTACATTGCCCATCGATGTAGCGCCACAGTTGTATATCTATATCTTCATCACGCAGTTCCATAATAGCTATTATAAAATTATAAAAAACGGTTTACAGGTCGCTTATTTCGTTTGTTAATTGTTGGGTAAGTATTGTTTTTAATTTTTGTCTTGCCCTGAATAGTTTCACTTTTACCAGGTTGGTACTTATATTCATAATGAGGCCTATCTCTTCAATACTCTGCTCTGCCTTGTAAAACAGGTGTATCACTCTTGCTTCGTCTGCACCCAATTGGATTATAGCTTTGTTCAGTTGCTCTTTAGTAGAGCGTGCTTCGGAAAGGTTTTTCGTGTATTGGTTGGGTTTGTTATCCGCAAGGTATATCAACTTGTCTTCGTCAATATGTATTTCATTACCTTTCTTCTTGCGCAGGTGCGATATGGCTGTGGTGTGTACTATGGTATATAGCCAGGTGCTGAATTTGCTTGTCTGCTTAAAATCGCCCAGGAAACGGTAAGCCTTTACAAAAACATCCTGCGACAACTCTTCAGCATCTTCACGTTTATTATTTACATACCGCATGGCCAGTGTAAACACATATTGCTGATACCGTTGCACTAATATTGAAAAGGCGTCTTTTTGCCCATTCAATACCATAGCTATGATATCAGAATCGTGTTGTTGCTGCATTGATTAATTATAGACGACGTCACTATAGAAAAGGTTACAGAAAAAAATAATTTTATAGCTGTAACTTATTTACATACACCTGCGTCATAGTTGTATCAATGCTACAAATAATTAACTTTTAAAAAAATAAAACTATGTCGGGACCAGAAGTATTAGTACCACTTACTGCTTTTATCTGCTTGTCGGGAACTGTATTTGCCATCGCTTACATGCGCAACAAAGAAAATATGGCTTTAATAGAAAGAGGCATTAACCCGCGCAACACAACAGAAGAATCGAAACCCAAACCTTTTTTTAGCCTGAAGTATGGCTTGCTTTTGGTGGGTTCAGGTTTAGGGTTGCTTATTGCCTACCTTATGGATATACAAATGCGTGTGAAGGTTGTGCAGGCAGATGGTGATTTTTATTACCAGGATAACCCGCCGCTCTATTTTGCTTTGATAGCAGTTGGGGGAGGCTTAGGGCTGGTGGTATCCTACTTTATAGAAAAGAAACACTGGCTGGATAAACGTAAAGGCGTTTAGTTATTATACAGAACAATGGCGCTTTCCAGCGCCATTATTTATTTCTTGTCTTTATCTAATAAACTATCTGTAAAATGCCTGATGCCCTTCTCCTGCGAGAACTTATCAGTATTATAATCGTTCGATTTGTTGCGTGGTATTGACAAGCTTTGCCAGTCATCATTCTTACATATTTTGGCTATGTATATCATTTGTCCTACGTGGTAAGGGTAGTGCGCCAGCTGGCGGTTGATGGCTTCTAAAACACTATGACCTTCGTTGCGTATGTATATAATACGTTCCAGGTCATCGTCAGTTATACTTCCTAGTGCATTGAACAGGCAATCCCAACCTTCTTTCCATGCATCTAATACTTGCTGGCGTGTAGTCCAGTTGTTCTCAAATTCACTATCACGGTTGCGATCAGGTTTTTCACCATCTGTGGTCAGGAAATCAGTCCAGCGGCTGAGCATATTGCCGCGCAGATGCTTTACAATTAAGGCGATGCTATTGCTCTCCTGGTTAGGTTGCCAGAATAGTTGTTCGTCGTTCAGCTGCGCCATTGCTTTTTCACCCAGCTGCTTGTAATAGTTGAACTGACGGTCGGCACTCTTAAGAAAAGGAATACTCATAACTATATTATTTGTTTTGAGGTTCGGGATAACCGTTATTAATAATGTTTACCATGTATCGCTCAGGGTTAGGCAACTCGGTAAAACCATATTGCCTGTATAATCCTTGCGCATCCTGTGTAGCCAGCATTATCCTTCGCAAGCGTTTTACCCAATCAAGATTCATCAATATATCCATCATCTTTTTGCTCAGGCCTATTCCCCGGTATTCTTCTTTCACATATACATCGGCAAGGTAGCCAAAGGTAGCATAGTCGGAAAACAGGCGGGCATAACCAACTTGCTCACCATCTTTTAGTATGCCTATACAAAAAGAATGATCGAAAGCTGTCTTTACCAGATCAAAAGGAGTATTCTTTGCCCAGTAAGATGATTCTGTAAGCCATTTATGTATGGCCTCCAATTGCATTTTGCTTTTGTCGGTAGTTATATTAAAACCTTTGTACAATACATTAACAGGTTCCATATCTTATACTAAATTATGTAGTTCCAGTTGTGTGTATCAACGCTAAGCCCCCTGCGAATATTGTACAGGTCTTTCGCTAGTTTGAACATCATAGCATCTTCACCTATGTAACAAGTGTAATCTTTACCACCCATCGATATAGTTTGGATAGGGGCTATAACCGCAGCAGTACCCGCACCAAATGCTTCTACTTTCTTACCCGCTTCCAATGCTTGCTTTATTTCGCTATGCTTTATAGGACGTTCTTCTACTTTTATGCCTTGTTCTTTTGCTAGTGTTATCAGCGAATCGCGCGTAACACCGTCTAGTATTGTACCTGAGAGGGGGGCAGTTACTAATGTATCATCCATAAAAAACATAAGGTTCATGGTACCTGATTCTTCTATCAGTTCATGAGTTTTACTATCAGTCCATATTACCTGGTCGAAACCTTGTTCTTTTGCCATTTGAGCCGGTAAAAAGGCTGCGCCATAGTTGCCTCCGCATTTTGCAAAGCCGGTACCGCCATCTGCTGCGCGCGAGAATTTGTCTTCTACCTTTACACGCAGTGGTTTGCTGTAGTATTGGTA
>CBFGNI010000185.1:0-5862 GCA_965650105.1 uncultured bacterium
AGCAAGGCGAAACAACCATATCCGATTATTACGATAAGTACCTGCCCACCTTCTCAAAAAATGTAGAGATAGAATATAAAGTACCCCGCTATATTTTAGATGGTGTGCCCGTAACCGGGAAGATTGATAAGATGGAGTTTGACGGCGATACCTGCACGGTGGTAGATTACAAAAGCGGTGACCCCGACAGGTCGGCAGGGGCTTATACAATGCCGCCAAATGATAAAGAACCGCTGGGGGGCGATTACTGGCGCCAAATGGTATTTTATAAACTGATACTCGAAAATAATCCTGACCGTCAAATAAAAGTAGGCAAAGGTATTTTCGATTATATAGAAAAAGGTAGAACCACAGGGCAATACAAACGCGTGCAGGTGCCTGTTTTTCCGCAAGATGAAACCACCGTTCGCCAGCAAATGAAACAAGCCTACGCGGGCATTATGAACCACGACTTCGATAAAGGTTGCGGTAAGCCCGATTGCTACTGGTGCAACTTTGCCCGCCAATACAAGCTGGTGAAGGAAGAAGAGGTAGCAGAAATTGATGATATATAGGTTCCCTATAATTCTTTTACTTTTGACAAAATTTTTCAGATAGATGAACAAAGTAGTAGCGAATGCTGAAGAAGCTATAAAAGATATAGAATCGGGTGCGGTATTGATGTTGGGTGGTTTTGGCCTTTGCGGCATACCCGAAAACTGTATTGCTGCCCTGGTAAAAAAAGGTATCAAAGATCTTACCTGCATATCCAACAATGCTGGGGTCGATGATTTTGGTATTGGCCTGATGCTGCAACAAAAGCAAGTGAAGAAGATGATATCATCGTACGTAGGTGAGAATGCTGAATTTGAGCGCCAGCTCTTAAGTGGTGAACTGGAAGTGGAACTGGTACCACAAGGTACACTGGCTACACGCTGCATGGCTGCGGGCTACGGTATGCCTGCAATCTTTACCCCTGCGGGTGTAGGTACTGAGGTGGCAGAAGGTAAGGAAGTAAGAAACTTCAATGGTAAAGATTACCTGATGGAGTATGCTTTCGATTCTGATTTTGCAATTGTAAAAGCCTGGAAGGGCGATGCCCAAGGCAACCTTATTTTCAAGGATACCGCCCGCAATTTCAATCCACTAATGGCTATGGCGGGTAAAATAACTATTGCAGAGGTTGATGAATTGGTACCCGTTGGCGAACTGGATCCCAACTTCGTACACACACCGGGTATTTATGTGCACCGCATCTTCCAGGGGGTTAATTATGAAAAGCGTATTGAACAACGCACTACCCGTAAACGCTCTTAATCACCATTTCATTTTTATCAATTAGAATTTATGCCTTTAAATAAAGAACAGATAGCACAACGTATAGCAAAGGAATTGCAGGACGGTTATTATGTAAACCTGGGTATTGGTATTCCAACTTTAGTTGCTAACTACATACCCGATGGGGTGAACGTAGTACTGCAAAGTGAGAATGGCTTATTGGGTATGGGCCCTTTCCCTCTCGAAGGTGAAGAGGATGCCGATATGATCAATGCAGGTAAGCAAACCATTACCAAACTACCGGGCTCTTCTATATTCGATAGTGCTATGAGCTTTGGTATGATACGCGCAGGCAAGGTTGACCTTACCGTGCTGGGTGCTATGGAAGTATCGGACGATGGGAATATTGCCAACTGGAAGATACCGGGCAAAATGGTAAAAGGCATGGGTGGCGCAATGGATCTTGTTGCTTCTGCAAAGAATATCATTGTGGCTATGCAACACACCAATCCAAAAGGCGAAAGCAAGCTATTGTCGAAATGCACACTGCCGCTTACAGGCATCAGATGCGTAAAGAAAATAGTCAGCGACCTGGGCGTGTTCGATGTAACTCCCGAAGGTTTTGTTTGTATTGAATATGCACCCGGCGTTACTATCGATGAAATAAAAGCAAAAACAGCAGGTAAGCTTTCAATATCGCCCAACGTAAAAGAAATGACCTTTGCATAATGTCGATAATCATATATCATAATATCGAGTGCAGTAAAAGCAATTCAGCTACGCAGCTATTAGAAGATGCAGGTATCCCTTTCAATGTGCGCAATTATATATTGCAGCCGTTGAACGAAGAAGAACTGAGAGCGCTCATAAATAAACTGGGTATCGAACCGGAAGCGTTAGTAAGAAAGAGCGAACCTTTATACAAAGAACAATACGAGGGTAAAACATTATCAGGCGATGAGTGGATAAAAGTATTAACAACCAATCCTATACTCACAGAGCGGCCGGTGGTAGAAAAAGATGGTAAAGCAATTATTGCCCGGCCACCTGAAAAAGTCATAACGTTTATTAATTTTAACAGCCCTGCTTAGGGCTGTTTTGCTATATACTTATGAAAAAGGCTTGCATTTATTTATTCCTGCTGGTGATTGTGCTCGCTAAAGCGCAGGCGCAAACTAAATCAGAAGCATTGCAGGTAGGTGCTGTTCTCGAGAGTCTGCAATCGGGCAATGAGTCGGTATATCTTACCTTATTCCCTCCATACGATACCCTGCTAAAACATCTGCATACAACTACGGACACTATTGCTTTAATAAACTTCGGTACCAATCCGCAAAAGCTGCAGCAATATGATCCAATGTTCAATGAGGATATCGATAAGGATTTTAAGTACGTCAGACAAAAGGGGAAAGACTCGGGCGTACACTGGACAGATATACTTATGGCCAGGTACGAACTGGAGCGAATGATGGTGACCCGCGATCTGCGCGGTATAGAAAAAATAATAGAGGGTCGCATGCAGGGGTATATCATGATAGAAGATATACTTACAAGAAGACACTATATAATAACGGTAAAAGATATAATGCGTATAAAGGGCTTATGGTATGGTGGCCATGTACTAAATGTGCTGGAAGCGGAAAGCATTGATGAATATTATGATAAACTTGCTGCCGAGAGAAAGATGGAAAAGCAAAAGCTGCTGGCCTTATTATACCCCCCGGACGAAGATACTTTAGTAACACCTATTGCCGATACTGCTAAAGACAAAGTGGTGGCAGACGAAAAATCATTTCTGTATATAAACACTGAAGAAGATGAAGGAGCTAAAAGGCAAAAGCCACCAGCCGGGAACAAAGAGATAACCGAACGTAAGCTTTACACAGGTACGTTCGATGGTACTACAAAGGTGGAAATGTATATACGTGGTATAAAAGGTAGTTGCCCGGAAACTGCCTGCTATTGGGATGCTATTTACCGATTCCAGGATCAGGACGAATACATAAAGCTTGAAGTAACCAGGAAACAAGATGGTACCTGGATCTTTGATGAAGAGCCTGATGTAGGCAGTATGGAACTGGTACTAAAGGATGATAAGTTTACCGGTACCTGGATATCGAACAAAGACAAGACCGAATATGAAGTGAACTTCAGGGAAAAGAAGGAAGTGAAACCCAGCAAGCTGGAAGAATTGGATAACACTATAGAGAATGGCATGTTTGCCAACTAGCTATATATTATCTATAAGGCTATTGCTATTGTTTACACAGCCGCAACGCTACATCATGTATCTTTAACTACAAGATGCAGTACATGAACAAACCAGATATCAATACATTAGGCGAGCTAAAGAAGTCGGGGTACATATACAAGACAGTAAAGCAGGAGGTAAGGGACAACCTCATCAAAAGCATACAAACCAAAACCAATCCATTCAATGGTATACTGGGTTATGAAGATTCGGTGATACCTGATGTAGAAAGGGCATTGCTATCGAGGCACAACATACTGTTCCTGGGTTTGCGTGGCCAGGCCAAGACGCGTATGGCGCGCGAGATAGTGAGCCTGCTGGATGAATGGGTACCTTTCATATCAGGTAGCGAGATCAACGACGACCCGCTGCATCCCATCTCCTTTCATTCAAAGGAACTGGTCAAAGACCTGGGCGATAACACACCCATCGACTGGATGCACAGGAGCGAACGCTACGGTGAGAAGCTGGCAACACCCGATGTATCGGTAGCCGACCTGATAGGCGATGTAGATCCCATCAAGGCAGCTAACATGCGCCTGAGCTTTGCCGATGAACGCGTGATACACTATGGCATCATACCACGTTCGCACAGGGGCATCTTCGTTATCAACGAGCTGCCCGATCTGCAGGCAAGGATACAGGTTTCACTGTTCAACATACTGCAGGAGGGCGATATACAGATACGTGGCTTTAAGCTGCGCCTGCCTTTAGACATACTGTTCGTGTTCACTGCCAACCCCGAGGACTACACCAACCGCGGCAGCATTGTTACGCCATTGAAGGACCGTATCGAAAGCCAGATCATCACGCACTATCCTAAAACTATAGAAGTATCGAAAGCCATCACCGAACAGGAAGCCAACCTGCTTGATGAACAGATGGCACGCATAGAGCTGCCGGATATTACGCGTTTGCTGGTAGAGCAGATTGCGATGGAAGCCCGCAAGAGCGAGTTTGTAGACCAGAAGAGCGGTGTATCTGCAAGGCTTACCATATCGGCACTGGAGAACCTGGTAAGCACTGCCGAACGCAGGGCACTACGCAATGGCGAATCAAAGACTGATGTACGCATATCCGACTTTTTGGGTGTGATACCCTCCATAACCGGTAAGGTAGAGCTGGTGTATGAAGGCGAGCAGGAAGGCCCGCTTAATGTGGCCTACCGCCTTATGGGCCAGGCTATACGCACTATGTTCATACAGTACTTCCCCGACCCGCAAACATTTAAGAAACCTGCCGGCAGGGATAAGGATGCACAACGCAACAAACCAAAACCTAACCCCTACCAACCGGTTATAGATTGGTTTGGTAAAGGCAACGATTTGATGTTGCTGCAAGACACTACCGATGAGGCCTATAAAGAAAGGCTGTACCAGGTAGATGGACTGTATGCAGCAGTAAAACAGTTTTACCCTAATGCCGATGAAAAGCAGGCGGCACTTTTGATGGAGTTTGTTTTGCATGGTTTATCAGAGTTCTCGTTGATAAGTAAGAAGGGTGTAGAAACAGGTGGATATAACTTTGGCGATATACTAGGTAGCATGTTCAATATGAATATGGGTGGCGATGAGGATGATGACATTGACGAGGAAGATTTTTAATAATGAGAGATTTTACATCAGAGATATTTTTCAAGACCGCGCGTAGCGGTGGTAAAGGTGGCCAGAACGTCAACAAGGTAGAGACGATGGTGGAAGCATGGTGGCATATTGATACCTCTTACTTCTTTAAGCCCGAAGAGAAAGAACTGATACTGGACAAGCTCAAGAACCGCATCAACAAAGAGGGCTACCTGATGGTGAAGAGCAGCGAAAGCCGCTCGCAGCTGGAGAACAAAGGCATAGCCCTTGAGAAGATACTACAGCTGGTGAACCAAAGCATTGTGAAGCCCAAGCCACGTAAGCCAACCAAGCCAAGCAAAGGCGCTGTACAGAAGCGGCTGGACAGCAAGCGCAAAGAATCTATAAAGAAACAACTGCGAAAAGCAGACTGGTAATAAAAGGAGCTTCGGCTCCTTTCTTATTTACCGTGCATCGAAGTCGATAACTACCTCTGCAGTTTTTGGGTGCGACTGGCAGGCCAGTACAAAACCATTAGCTACATCGTCATCTTCCAGTGCGTAGTTCACTTCCATATCCACCTCACCTTTGGTAACGCGGCAACGGCAGGTGCTGCATACACCACCCTTGCAGGCGTAAGGCAGGTCGGCGCCATGTTGCAGGGCGGCATCCAGTATACTTTCACCATTATAGGCAAGCTCCATATCGAAGGCGGTACCATCCAGTATCACTTTTACTTTGCTGGTAGGGCCCTTATCGGCAGCGTGGTCCGATGCCCATTTTTCGTGCGAT
>CBFGNI010000186.1:0-5859 GCA_965650105.1 uncultured bacterium
CATAACCCGTTGTATTGGCTGTAATGAATTCATGATCGAACACGCTACCGGGATTCTTTTCATCTTCTTCAATCAGTCGCGATGTGATGGCTTTCAGCAAAGCCATATCACCATTCAGTTTCACTTGCAGGAAGATGTCAGTCAATTTTGCTTTGATGCCCAAAGCGCCTTTCACCGTCTGTGGATTGCTAAAGCTGATAAGCCCAGTTTCCGGCAGCGGGTTCACTGATATGATCTTCGCACCATTTTCTTTAGCCTTTTGCAAGGCTGAAAGCATACGCGGGTGGTTAGTACCGGGGTTCTGGCCCAGTATCATGATTACCTCCGCCTCATAAAAATCTTCCAGGGTCACGGATCCTTTACCAATACCCAAAGATTCACCCAACGCTACACCGCTCGATTCGTGGCACATGTTCGAACAATCGGGCAGGTTGTTGGTGCCATACTCGCGCACGAATAACTGGTACAAATATGCAGCCTCGTTACTGGTACGTCCCGATGTATAAAATATCGCCTCATCGGGCGAATCCAGGTCGTTTAAATGTTCCGCTATTTTCTTAAAAGCATCATCCCAACTAATGGGCAGGTAGTGTGTGCCTCCTTTTGGTAGATACACAGGTTCGGCTACACGGCCTTTTTTGCCTATTTCGTAATCATTGAGTTTTGCCAGTTCGTATACCGAGTTATCGGAAAAGAATTTGGCGGTAAGCTTTTTGGTGGTGGCTTCTTCGGCTATGGCCTTGGCGCCATTCTCGCAATACTCGGCAATAGGTGAGCGCTCATCATCAGGGTCGGGCCAGGCACAGCCGGGACAATCATAGCCATCCTTCTGGTTCAGCGTCAGGAGCGCCTTAAAACCTCTTGCTAGGCCCATTTCACCAAACACATGCCTTGCCGATGATATTACCGCAGGTATGCCCGCAGCCATCACCTTCGCTTTTGTAAGCTTCAGTTTCTGGAATTCCTCAGGGTTTTCCGCATTAGGTATGGGCTGTTGCTCTTCGCTCATTTCTATTCTGCCAGTAAGGGATTATCGAAATTGTCCGATTGGTCTTCCGTGGTTTCATCCAGGCATTTAAAGTCCTTCTCCAATAGCAGGTATAACTCACCATCCGCATCGTGCAGTGGTATATGTGCGTCAAAACCTACGCGTTCAGTATGCACCCATTCCTCAGCCATCGCATTGGGCATCCATAATATCAGCCTGTTATTATCCAGTTCTGCGGTCAGTGTAGATTCGTCCGACTTCTGCAACGAGTATATAAATGTGCTCATACCCACATGCGTACGCTCTTCAATATATCCGGCCTTGCCAAATGCATCAATATCGCTTTTGGTGAGGCGGTAGCGTATAGAGTTTCCTTTTATCCTGAGTTTCATGTTACAATTTTATCCTTTGTTCGCCGGTATATATATTAAATCGTTCACCTCTTAAAAAGCCTATAAGGGTCATGCCTATCTCTTCGGCAGTCTCTACTGCCAGGCTCGATGGAGCGCCTACCGCGCAAACCACTTTTATGCCTGCCATTGCCGCTTTCTGTATCAGCTCGAAACTGGCCCTTCCACTCAAAAGCAGCAAATGATTGTCTAAAGGTAATAAGTCTTTTTCAAGGGCGGCACCCACCAATTTGTCCAACGCGTTATGTCTGCCCACATCTTCACGCAGCAAAACCAGGTTACCATCTATATCGAAAATAGCTGATGCGTGCAAGCCACCGGTTGTCTCAAAAACCTCCTGCTGTTTCCTTAATATACCGGGTAGGGTATAGATGAGTTCGGGGGTAAATTGGAGGCCTCTTTCTTTGGGTGAAATATTACAAACAGTTTTAATAGCATCAATCGAAGCCTTGCCGCAAACTCCGCAACTCGAGGTGGTATAAAAATGCCTTTCCAGTTTGCCAAGGTTCAAATTAATATTTTCATCCAACTGAATTTTTATTATATTATCATCGCTGCAGGGCACATGTACTACCGATTTTACATGTGTATAATTACTAATTATTCCTTCGGTGAATAGAAAACCGATAGCTAATTCGGCATCATTGCCTGGTGTGCGCATGGTTATTGAAACGCTCTTTTCAACCGGGGCAGAGGAGGGGCCGTATTGAAGTTTTACTTCAAGTGGCTCTTCTGTTGCCAGTCCGTCATCGGCTGTAAATGCATCATTCGCATTTACTTTTTTTATATGATAATTAGTTATTGATTGTTTCATGATATTTATTCAAAATCCTGACAAAACTACCATTCAAATATGTTTGATTATCTATTATTTAGTTTATTAATTACTTCCTGATACTGCTGTAAGTTATCTATGCTAATTATTGACATATAATTAAGTGGTTCGATTACGTGTGCTTTTACATCTTCTAAAAGCATTCTTAGCGAATATTTATTTTGTTTGAAGTTTTGTTCCAATTGATATTTAATATCATGTTGATAAACAGATATTAATGGTTCAATTAATTTAGCTTCAACATTGTAGAGTGAGGTCGATTTATTGAATTGAAGTGATACTTCAGTTAATCGCTTTAATTCTTCTTTTTGTAAATAGGGATAATCGCACCCTACCACTAAAAAGCTTACATTAGGGTACTTATCGAAGGCAGTAAGTAATGCTACCATCGGCCCTATATCACCGTATTGTTCATCATCCACTATTACGGCATATTTGTCAGGTATATTGGCTGCCTGCTCCTTGTTACAGGAAATAAAAACACGTTCACATAGCTCATTTAGCATCTCGTACAGGTGGTATCGCTGTGGTTGATTATGATAGTTAAGCATACTTTTATCGGTACCCATCCGGGTACTTTTGCCACCACAAACTACCAACCCATACACACTACTCATTCAAAGAAATTTTTATGTATCAGCATATCGCGGTTCAGTCCGTAAACCTCCACCGCTTCATCCAAAAGATAATTCCTTAACACCAAAATGAGCTTGCCTTTCGCATGTCCGTTTTGGTAAAATCGTATCACGTCACCCAGGGCAGGTTCCAAACCCGTCTTTTCATCCAGCTCCAGTTTGCCTACTTCGTCCACTATCATCCATTCAGTATTTTCCTTAAGTGACCGTCTCATTATCTCCTGCGCCCTGGCAAAACCCTCCTTCGCAAAGCGGTATTTTCCTATTTCCAGTATCTCGTTTTCAGGGGTGTTTTCATCCACTTCAAATTCATGATATTCGTTCCGCGCAATATCATATAACTGTCTTTTACCATCCTTGTCGGGTGTTAGTATCCCTGAAACCTGGTTATTTTTATTGCGCAGCCATTGCTGCAATTGGGTGGTTTTGCCACTATGTATCGCTTCGCAGAACAGGTATATTTTGTGCAAACTCATTTATCTATGGGGTGCAGTGTGAGTGCTATGAGGTTAGTGATGAATGTCGGGTATCGGGTAATTCCTTTGTGTTTTGCTTTGGCCATTTGCCAGCTGGGGCGCAGTAGTTTCTTCAGTTCGGGTTGCAATTGCAGCATTGCAGCAAGCTCCACTTGCCTTTCCGAGCGCTCTTTTGTCAGCCATTTGCCCAGTATCCATTTCAATAACGGGTTCAATATCAGGAATAAAAACAGTACCACTGCAATAGTGCGTACTATTATATAACCTGCTTTGCTGTAATTGCTTATATCATCAGAGAACAGGAATACGGCTATGATGAACAGGAACACCAATGGCAGCAACCATTTAATGCCTTTCTTTTTCTTATTGAGTTCAGGCATTACTTCCGTTTCTGTTATTGGCAATTGACTGTATTGTATTATTATATCCTGTGTTCTTGCTTTTAATCGCTTCGGCAAACCCGATAACCAGAACCCCAATATCAACCCCCAGGCGGCATAAAGCCCTACATAAATACTTATTATCCAATAGCTGAATGGCATTTCTTTAGGTAAGGAGAAGTCTTTGAGTATGCCGTTGAAAAAGGCATCGATAGCATCCCAAAGCGATTTACCGAAGATCAGCGTCATGATAATGAGCTTCTGCACGGCAGATTCCAGCATGGCTATGAAGGCAAATAATACCGATGCTACCGCATAGTTGCCAATAAGCCTGTAGAACACCGCACCGATCAATCCCTGGAAGGCTACAGCAACATAAGCGGGTATGGGCGACTGTGGGCTCACGGTAAACTTCACCAGTAAAACCAACAAAAGTGATTGCAGCAACACGCGCATATTGTTCCTGCTGTAATGAGCTATGAGTGCAATACAAGCTACAGCAAACCCACCTACAAATATACCGGTGAAGGGTAGCTTCAATGCATGCATCCAGCCACCCAGGCCGCTTTCACCCAATGCCCAAAGTGCTGTAAGGCGTTGTATGGCTATAGAATTCTGTTGTTTTTCAGTTTGCACTATATAAAGATAGGAATTGAAATAGGTTTACAATAATGATGATTATTTAACTAATGATTGTATATTTGCTATTATTGAATGTGCATAATTTAATTGCATTATGAAGATATAGATACGTTGTTCAATTTTGCTATAAAATGAAAAATAACACGTGCGACGATTCAAGGCTTAAAACCACAACCATAAATGGTTTCAGGGGACAAATGTCGCAAGAGAAATTTTTTTATTTTTCTCGTTTTTCAACAAAAATGAACAACAGATACATAAATTTTACAAGTGAATAATAAATACCCCTTCATGAATTCCCTATTATTCAGATATGACCCTAATTTAGTACTTCGAATCATACACGCATAATGTCTTCAATCTTCCGTCGCAAATCGCTGGAACAAATAGAAAAGGATGCCGCAGCCGGCATGTTGGATGGCCACGCCAACAACCTGAATAAAGTACTCACCGTACGCGACCTTACCTTTATGGGTATAGCCGCTATTGTGGGGGCGGGTATCTTCTCTACTATTGGCAAGGCCAGTTTCGAGGGTGGGCCAGGTATAGTGTTCCTGTTCCTGTTTGTATCGGTAGCCTGTGGTTTTGCTGCGGTTTGTTATGCCGAATTTGCCAGCATGGTGCCGGTAGCGGGTAGTGCATATACTTATTCTTATGTTGCCTTTGGCGAGATAGTGGCCTGGATAATTGGCTGGGACCTGCTGATGGAATATGCCATTGGTAATATAGCCGTAGCCATTTCCTGGAGCGACTACTTTACTTCTTTGCTCGATGGTCTGGGCTTGCATATACCTGCTTACCTCACTATGGACTACTGGACAGCCAAAGACGGGCTGACCGATGCAGCTAAGGCTGCCTGGAACAATGCACCGATGATCGGTAGCCTGCGTTTCATTTGCGATATACCTGCTTTCCTGGTCACAGTTCTTATCACAGCTATTATATATGTAGGTATCAAAGAATCGAAGCGTACAACCAATGCTATGGTAATACTAAAAATGGTAGTGATACTGGTAGTTATTGTAGCAGGTGCCTTCTATGTACAACCCGATAACTGGTCGCCATTTTTACCAAATGGTATTACAGGTGTACTGGGTGGCACCGCCGCTGTATTCTTTTCTTATATAGGTTTCGATGCGATATCGACGACTGCAGAAGAGTGCCGCAACCCACAACGCGATTTGCCTAAAGGAATGTTCAATTCTTTGATAATCTGTACGATAGTGTATGTACTTATAGCATTAGTTTTAACTGGTATGGTGAGCTATACTGAACTGAATGTAGGTGATCCTTTGGCTTATGTATTCCAGGCTAACAACCTTGGCTGGCTGGCAGGTGTCATTGCGGTAAGTGCAGTAATTGCTACCGCGAGTGTGTTACTGGTCTTCCAATTAGGTCAGCCACGTATATGGATGAGCATGAGTCGCGATGGTTTATTGCCACCGATATTCTCCCGCATACACCCCAAATTCAAAACACCTTCTTTTTCTACC
>CBFGNI010000187.1:0-5856 GCA_965650105.1 uncultured bacterium
GTAATGATGCCGTAAGATTTATTGTCAACTATTTTTACCTGGCGGCGTACAGGTTGTTTGCCTGCTTTGCAGGATGAGGAAAGCAATATAGTTACACAACCCAGTATGTAAAAGATGGAGCGCAAGCTACTCATATAGCTTACGGTCTTGTATTTTTTTATCGATCTGTGCATTGTCGCTACCTCTTTCCTTAGCCTGTTTCCAGTATTCAACGGCTTTGTCTGTATTTTTCAGTTTGTAATAGATATCGCCTAGATGGTCTAAAAGCGTGCCATCGGCACCTTCAGGGTTTGCGTTCACCGCTTTTTCAATGTATTCTTTTGCTTTTTTATACTCGCCCTGTTTATAGAGTATCCAACCATAAGTATCCAGAAAAGTGCCTTCATCGGGGCGCAATTCTAAAGAGCGTTTCGACATTTTTTCGGCATCGGCCAGGCGTTTGTTGCGTACCGATAGGTAGTAGCTGTAATTATTTAAAACCGATGCGTTATCGGGGCCCAGCCTCAATGCTCTTTCGTAAGCGCTATCTGATTCGGTATATTTCCCGGTGCTGTTGTAAGCATCGCCCAGTGCCGAATACATATCGGCTAATATTTGAGGGTTATCGTCCGGTTGTATATCAATTGCCCTGTTAATAGCTTTAATACCCTTGTCGTAGTTCTTCTTATTGATGTTGCCTATACCATTCAGGTAATGTATCATGGCCTGGTTGGGAAAAAGGCGTTGCGCTTTTTCACTATACACTATCAGTGAATCGGCATCTTTACGGTCGGTATAGTTGTACAGCAGGTTTTGCCATACAGTGTATTTGGACGGATCGATAGCCAGTGACTTTTTGTATTGCGCTACGGCCTCGCCGGGCATGTTATTGATACTGAGCAGATCGCCATATACTGCAAGTACCTGTGCATTATCGGGGTGCTGTGTTACGATCTTTTCAGCAAGATCGAGCGCTATTTTGCGTTGCGTAGTATCGTTGCCTGCATCTTGCAAATGGCTTACCAGCAAGGTAAGCTGAGACTCGGCATCGAGGCCTTTGTTGCCCATAGCCTTGCTCATATACTCGAAGTACTTATCGTCTTGCTTGTTCCTTTTATAATGATCAGCAAGGCCTAATAGCACTGCGGGGTCGTCAGGGAATTTCTTCTCTGCCTGTTTGTATATCTCCAGTGCTTTTTCGGGTTGCTTGTTGTTTTCATACAGGTCGGCCAGCAGCACTACATACCTTGCATCGTCGGGGTTGCGGTCTATAAGCCCTTGCGTAACTTTTGCAGCACCCTGCAGGTCGTTCATCTTCAGGTATATCTGTTGCTGCTGTAATACCAGTTCATCATCGTAAGACTTTGCCAGCAACTGATCCATAATAGACAAGGCTTCTTTATACTTGCCCGTTTTCTGGTACAAAAAAGCTGATTTTAGCAGGTATTCTTCGTTGTATTTTTCCTGCTTTGCCAACTGCGCATATACAGTGGCGGCTTCCTCAAACTTATTGCCCATTGCCAGTATTTCGGCGTACTGGCTTTTGTACCATTTATTATCGCCCTCAAGGGCTATGGCTTTTTTTATATAGTCGGCAGCTTTAGGGCTATTGTTTTGTTTAATGGACAGGCGAGCCAGGTCGTAATAGGCGCCCGCAGCACCGGGGTCAAGCTGTATTGTTTTTTGCAGCAATTGCTCGGCCTCTTTGTCATCGCCTTTGGTGCGTGCATTGATAGCGTCGTAATAGGTTGCTTCGGCCTCAGCTTTGGTTATGCCTTTAATAGATGGCACAACAGTATCGGCAGGTTGTGCGCCGGCCGTTACTGTAAGCAATGATATGAATAAGGAGAGTGCCGATGCAGCAATACCTTTCTTCGCGGTCAGGTTCATGATTCTGTTGAAAAATCGCCCAGGCTTACTTCGCCGGGTGTTTTCATGTAATTTACGCTTTTCCCCAACATTGAGTTCTGCAGCAGTGCATTTTTAACAATACTATCAGCCTGTATAATACTATTGCTGATGCGCGAATCGCTTACCTGAACACCGGCCTCTAATGAAACGTGCGGGCCTATAACTGAATTGGTAATAACTACGTTCTCGCCAATGAAGCAAGGAGCAATAATAGTGCTGTTGGTAACCTTAGCAGTTTTAGCAACCAGTTCTTCTTTGCCGTTTTTCAATTCCAGCACGCGCTGGTTGGTATATATGGTAGCGTCTTTATTGCCACAGTCCAGCCATTCAGTTACCTGATCGGTATAGAACTTTACGCCTTTGTTCAGCATGTGGTCCATTGCGTCGGTTATCTGGTATTCGCCTTTCAGTTTTATGTCTTCGTCTATCAGGCGTTGCAATTCTTTTTTCAGGTTCTCACCATCTTTAAAATAATACACACCAATAATAGCCAGATCGCTTACGAAGTCTTTTGGCTTCTCTACAAAAGCTTCAATCTCATTTTTGTCATTCAGCTTCACTACCCCAAATGCTGAAGGGTCGGCCACTTTTTGGGTCCACACAATAGCGTCTTTATTAGTATCGATGCTGAACTTGGCATCAAATAAAGTATCGGCAAATGCGATGAACACATTTCCTTTCAGGCTTTCGGAAGCACATAGTATAGCGTGCGCTGTGCCCTGAGGCTGCTCCTGGTAGCAAATTTTACCTTGCGCACCCAGGTCGGCGGCAACCTTCAGCAGGTGTGCTTCTACTTCTTTACCAAAAGATGGGCCTATGATGAATGCGATCTCTTCCACTTTTTCGTTGCTGGTAGCTAGTATATCTTCTACCAGGCGCTGCACTATTGGCTTGCCCGCTACAGGTATCAGCGGTTTTGCAGTAGTAAGTGTGTGTGGGCGCATTCTTTTGCCCATGCCTGCCATAGGGATAATGATATTCATTGTATAATCAATTCAAAAGTTATAATTCAAAATTCAAAAAATGGTCTGATGCAAAAGATTTTAGTTTTTTTGACTTTTGCATTTTTGACTTTAATGTGTGCCGCTGTGGCCAAATCCGCCTGCGCCACGTTCGGTTTCATCTAATGTTTCCACTTGCTGCCATTGCACCTGTTCATATTTAGCAATCACCATCTGCGCTATACGCTCGCCATCATTTATGGTTTGGGGTTCGTTGCTTAGGTTTATCATAGCTACCATTATCTCGCCGCGATAGTCGCTATCGATAGTGCCGGGAGTATTCACCATGCTTAGGCCACGTTTTATAGCCAGGCCGCTACGCGGGCGTACCTGTGCTTCGTAGCCAACAGGCAGTGCCATATATAAACCTGTTGGTACTAAACGGCGCTCCATAGGCTGCAATGTTACGGGCTCTTGTAGCCATGCACGCAGGTCGACACCTGCTGAACCTGTAGTTTGGTATTCAGGCAACTGATGCGGCGATTTATTGACTATTTGAACTCCTGCCATAAGGGCGCAAAGGTATGGTATCCATGCGAAAAATATAAAATGGGATAATGCCCGAAATAGCAAAGCCCGCAATATAAATTGCAGGGCTTTATATTATAGCTTGTAAAGAGGATATATTATTACTGAAGTGGTGTGTGTGGTGTCACGTCTATTATTACTGAAACAAAGGGGGTGAGACTGGAAGCTATGACCTTGCCTGTAAAAGAATACCCGTGTTCTATACAATCGGCCAGGTAGTTGTAGCGCGTTGGTAAATAACCCATTTCATTGCCTGAGTTATCTACAGCCACTAATTTATCGTTCACCAGCTTTATGGCCAGTACGGTTTGTACCGCCGGTACGCTTTCATGCTTGCGTACATAAGCGTTTACATCAGTAAGAAAGGTGGAAAAGATCTGCGAGCAATTTATATTGACGCTACTCTTCGCCTTTTTCTTAAAAGCGCCTGAAAAAATTTTTACCATGGTGGTTACAATGAGTGAGCCGAAATTAGAAAGCTAATGTGAACCACAAGGGTTATATGTTCTGAAATGCAGTTATTATGTTCTGAAAAGAATAAGAGGGGAGTATGTATTGTCTTATTAACTATGTAAGACGGCCTCCAGGCCTGGCAGGTAGGTTTTGGAAACAGGTATCTTGTACTTAGCCATATATACGAAATTGCTATCGAAGCGCTGAATATGTTGTGTATTCACTACAAAACTACGGTGCGTTTTTACGAAGTTTTTCAGCCCGATACTATCATGAAATTCGCCCAGGCTGGTACGGATGAGCATCTCTTTGTCTTTTGTTACGATAAGTATATATACGTGGCGGCTTTCTATGTATAATATATCGTCAAGATACAGCTTGTGGTGTTCGCCATTATGTTTAATAAATATTGCGCGGTCGCCGCTGTGTTGCTGCTGTTGGCGCTGCGCAAAGTTATGCATGGCAATTTCGATAGATGTTGCTATATCCTGTTCGCGAAACGGCTTTAGCAAATAAGCATCGGGGTTGGTTTCCTTCGCCAGGCCAAGGGTAGTTTTATCGCTGTTGCCTGTTACAAATATAAACGGCATATCCATGCTGCTGCGTATATACCTTGCAATTTCCACACCTCCATGTTCCTTGTTCAGGCCAATATCCAGCAAGGCAATATCCGGCTTTTGTATGCCCAGCATGGCAATGCCTTCGTTTTCGTTTATGGCAGTGCCGGCTACTATATACCCCATTTTTTGCAGCATAGCCGATAAGGTTTCGGATATGATGAAATCATTCTCTACAATGCAAATTCTTATTTTGCCGGTATTGGTCATCTGCTATCTATTGCTTGTGATGCTGGCTTAAAGTTATAGTGTATTTCATGCCTGTACTATAGTCTTTTACAAGAGTGGCGCCTATTTGCAATACCAGTTTTTTTACCATATTCAGCCCGAAGCCGCTTTGTATATCGCTGACTACCTGTTTTTGAGTAATGTTGCCATTATCGTAATAGATAATATTAAAGCTATGCTCATTTTGATGATAAGCGATCGTAATGACCGGCTCATCTACAGTATATGAAGCATATTTCAACGAGTTGGTAAAAAGCTCATTCATAATAAGGCCCATGGGTACGGCGGTATCGGTATAAAAGAAAATCTCGGGCAGCTCCAGCTTCAGTTTTGTTTTTTTACCCGTTTCATATAATGCTGATACATGCCCGAAGAGCTCCTTGAGAAAGGAGCTGAATTCTACTTTGTTGCTATTGTCGTGCTGGTAAAGCTTCTGGTGTATCATAGCGATACTTACCACCCTGTTCTGGCTTTCGCGCAGTGCTTCTTTAGCGCCCTCATCCTGCAGTTTTAGCGATTGCATTTGCAATAGCCCGCTAATAACCTGAAGGTTGTTCTTTACCCTGTGGTGTATCTCATTTACCAGTTCCTCCTGCTGTGCCAGCGATGCCTGTAATTCCCTGGTACGTTCGTCCACCACTTTCAGCAATAAGCGTTCCCTGTGTTTTTTTATCCGTATAACAGTATAAAATGATGCAGCTACAATAACGATAAAAAGCAGTATGAGCATCAACATAAATTTGTAGCTCTTGTAGAAAGGTGGCACTACATTGATATTGATCGATAGCTGGTCTTTTAATAGCTGCCCGTTATTATCGCGCGCCCTTATCACCAGCGTATATTCGCCCTGAGGCAGGTCGCCTATTGTAAAACTACCTCCTTCTACAGGTATCCAGTTGCGGTGCAAGCCTGACACCTTGTAGTAAAAGCGGTGTTGCTTTAGTTCATAGTCAAGCACACCCAGTTTTAGCGTCAGGTTATTGTTTTTGGGGTTCAATGTAAGCGTACCTTTCTTAATTATGTCACTAGTACGGTCGTACTGCCGCATAGCAGCATTATCGTATTGCATTGCGCTTATAATTTGTAGCGGTAGCTGTACTATTTTGGGTATAGCTATCTGCGAGGGGTGAAAGCTGATA